>CAZMHL010000022.1:0-16823 GCA_964566065.1 uncultured Eubacteriales bacterium | reverse complement strand
TCTGTCAACAGTGCCAAGCCTTATTGCAAAAACATTTGTAACAGTTGAAAGTATAAACATTAAAATAATACATAATGAAATAATCTTTTTCATATTTTCCCTCCTGTATAAATTATCTGATTTTATAATAGCATAATAATAGAAGAAAAACTATCATATATTTATCAGGTTATATCAAATTTTTGTCATTTTCTCTGATTGTTAAAACCAAAGATGGCTCTGAATTGTCGTTTATTCCTCTTGAATACTTGCTCCAGAATCTTAATTTTTTGCCATCGAGTGTAATGCTTGAGGAGTTGATGATAACCTGATGTGTTACATCTATTGCTTTGTCGTGAGTTAAATCCTGCACCAATATGTATATTTTTTCAGGCAGTTGTTTTGTAAACTCAATCGTAAGACTGTTAAACACTCCAAAAATTCCGACAGGAGAACTTACGTCAACATCTTTAATTGTTACATCAGCAAGACAATGTACATAAGGGTTCGGGTCAATGGCACGTGGAATTATTGCAACCGAGTACGCTTCTGTTAACGGATTTTTTGAAGCTGTAACAAACGGAGAGTGTTCAAAACGTTTTTTCACAACCGGAAGGGGACAGTTTCTTGCAATTATTGCAGGAGCACTCTCAAAAATTGTTTCACCTGCACATTTAAACCAGGTTACAACATCGTTTTCAAAAAACATAGAGTCTTCAAGTAACTCTTCTGAACAAATACAGTTGTTGCCGTGAATGCCAAAAGGAGGTGCAATGCGGTGCCAGTTAAGACAAGCCTGCATATTTTTATCAAACTCCATTACGCCGACTGTAAGCCCCAATGAAGCGGCAATTAACGCCTGGCTTTCCGCGTTTATAAGACCAAGACCGTTAAGCTCTCTTTCAACATTGGCAGTAAGAGCTTCGCTTGCACGTTGCAGGGTACACACATTGTCAAGTGGTCTTACAACGTCATAGGTGCGGTATACATCAGAAAAAGCCATCTGTGTTTTTACCCGTGTTTTCCTTCTTTCTGCCGCACCGTCTTCGTCAACAACCGTAAAAGGCATCTGGAGAACTGCATGTTCAACAATAAGCTCAGGCGCAAACTTTCTTGCGCACTCGCTCATCATTCTTCTGTATTCGTCATCAGTGTGAAAACCCCAGTCAACCTTCCAGTATAAAACACCTGCATCATTGCACCATTTTGCACGCTCCTCCCAATATGAACGTGCAGTGTCAAAGTCAAATTCTGTTTCACCGCTTTGCTGAGGAGAAATCCATAAACCGAGACCTGCATAACCCATTTCTTTTAATTTTTCTGAAATGGTTTTAAGTCTTTCAACAGGAGTATTTCCGAATTTTGAGAACCTTTCATTATCAGGGTTACATGAACCGAAAATCTTTTTGTGTTGTGCATCGTTGGGTGTAGCATAAGGAACATCCCAACCGTCATCAAGTAAAAAAATCAGACCATTCCGCAGCTTGCGACTTATGGGATGATAATAGTTTTCTTTTCCGAAAAGAGTACTTTGATCAAGAGCATCACGAAGATGAGAATTCTTGTTTCCGGCAATTCCAAGCTTTTTTGCAACCTCCCGTTGAATTGACCAGGTACACATATAGTTCCCTGTAGGTTTACTCGTTTCGGGAATAAGATTAACAGGAAGTTCATTGATTTCTTCCTGATGATTTCCGTCAGATATTTCAAGAGGGGACAGGGCAAAATCTGTATGTTCTCTGTTTAAAGGGTTATTTCCGCAGGCAAGCAGACGGTCAACAGTTATTCCAAAAAAGTTTGCAATGCACAATAAGTCTTCGCTTTTTGGCATTCCGTTACCTGATTCCCATTTGGATACTGTCTTATCGCTCAAACCGAGATGGTGTGCCAGTTGCCTTTGTGTAATTCTGTTAAGCTTTCTTAATTCATACAGATATTTACTGAATTCATAATTCTTCACAGCAATCTCTCCTTTGATTTGATTATATCAAACTGCATATTCTTTTTCAATGAAATTAAATCTACTCAAAGTAGAAATTTCTTCCGGTAAAAACCACACTGATTATTGAATATTAATAGGAAATATGCTGTCGCAAAAGTGCCAAAATTTTAAAAATTGGAAAAAATTGGAAAAAATTTTGCAAAACCTCTTGAAAAATTACCAAAATTTGGTATAATAGTATCAACCCCAATAAAACAAACAAGGAAAGGATGAGAGTAATGGGAAAAATTAAGGTGGTAATTGTTGATTGTAACGAGGATTACGCAACAAGGTTAAGAACGGCTGTTTCAACTTATGAGGATATTGAGGTTATTGGAATGGCAGACGACGGACTTGAGGCAGAAAAACTCATAAGGGATAAAAATCCCGATGTTGTGATTCTGGAAATGATATTGCCCGGGCAGGACGGTATCGGAATTATGCAGAAATGTTATGAGAAAAGACCGAAATTCATTATGTTGTCTTCTATCAGAAAAGAGGAAATAATTGCAAACGCAATTAACTCGGGTGCAGAGTATTATATGATTAAGCCGGTTGATAATGATATTGTTATTGACCGTGTTCGTCAGATGGTTGACAGTGATGTTATTGCACGTAATGCCAAAATTACCGACATAAGAGAAAAACTTGAAGTTGACCTTGAAGCAAAAGTTACAGGTATTATCCATGAGGTGGGAGTTCCGGCACACATAAAAGGATACCAGTACTTAAGGGAAGCAATTATTATGACTGTAAACAATATGGATTTAATCAATTCCATAACAAAGCAGTTGTATCCTACCGTTGCAAAGCGTTACAACACAACACCATCGAGAGTTGAAAGAGCAATAAGACATGCAATTGAAGTTGCCTGGGACAGAGGCGACACGGATGTTTTAAACAGTTTTTTCGGCTACACCATTGCAAGCGGCAAGGGGAAACCCACCAATTCAGAGTTTATAGCTATGATTGCCGATAAACTCAGACTGCAACTTAAGGCAGGATGAAAAAAAGAGGTCGTGTGACCTCTTTTTTTCACTATTTAAAATAATCCTTTTACTATTTCAATTTTGGAAACTGAAAATTCCTCTTTTTCAATGATTTCTTTAATTTTCTCATCAGCAACATCTTCGTTTAAATAAATCTTAACAGTTTTTTTTGCAAGATTTGTTTTGATTTTTGAAGGATTCAAGGTCTGAAGAGCACCTTCAATTTTAGCCTGACAGTGTTTGCAGTTCATATTTTCGATTGTAATAAGTTTTTTCATAATTAACCTCCTGTGTATTCAAATCTTTTAATGGCTTTTCCGTCTTTTTCAACAGTTTCGTTCCACATTGAAGCAGGTCTTACCCAGAGCCCGCCGTCACCGTAAAGAGCTTTGTAAACCACCATTTCTTCAAGTGTTTCACTGTGCTTGGCAATGCCTAAAACTTCGTATTCATTACCTTTAAAGTGTTTGTATTTACCTGTTTTAATCATAATTCACCTATTTGTTTATGCTTTTCAGCAAATTTTCAATAGTTTTTTCCTGAGCTTCAAATGTGCTTTTTCTGTATTCGCTTGGGGTCTGGTCTACTATTTTTTTAAAAGTTTTGGCAAAGTGCTTGCTGTCTGAAAAGGTAAGCATATCCGCCAGTGCAGAAATTGTAATTTTTGTTTTGCTTAAGTAATACATTGAAAGTGCAATTCGTCTTGTTATGGCATACTGCATGGGGGATACGTTGTATTTTTCTTTGAACAGACGTATAATCTGTGTTTTGCTTAAATAAAAATAATCTGAAAGTTCATCAAGGGTGAATTTTCTGTATATATTCTGGTCAATATAGTTCATAATGTTTTCCGCACGGCAACAGCCTGATTTTTCTGTGCCGGGCGTTTTGCCTCTGTTGACTTTCTGGAGAATTTTCAACAGTTCAACGGCAACTTCTTCGTATGCAGTTTCCTTGGCAAGAGTATTATCACAATCCTTTAATGTTTCAAGTATATTTTCAAAATTTTTTGAAACATCAGTCTGTGAAATAACGAGAGGAACATTCATATCAAATGCCTGCACAAGACCTTCAATAAGAGAACCGTTTACAGTAATAAACATTTTTTCCATGGGCTTTTTTTCATCTGAATAATAAATTCGCGGAGAGTATTTATTAAGATAGAAAAAATCTCCTTTTTTAACGGTAGTTGTTTTTCCGTCAATAATTATGTAGCCCACTCCGTCGGTAACATACTCAAACTGATATCTGTCAAATTCATTCCCCGATGAGATGTTGTGAGCAATAATGTAGTTGGAGTTTGGCATTGTTATTCCCGCAAGAAGCACATTTAAATGCGCAGCCTCAGAAGATGTGGACATATAATATATTTTTTCGTTTTTTATATTATAATACATAAGTTACCTCAATATGGCAATTTTTTACACCTTTTTGCAACTTTAATGGGTTTACTTTTAATTTATAATACACTAAAATATAGTAAATGTCAAATACTTGAGAGGTGATATTTTGGATTTTTGCAAAAGCAAAGAGTATTTTGTCGGAATTGATTCTGACGGTACTGTGTTTGACTCAATGAAAATAAAGCACACATTTTCTTTTATACCTGCTGCGGTAATAATTTTCGGACTTGAAAATTGTGCCGATGCATTTAAAGAGGCGGAAGAAAAAATCAATCTTTATTCTCTTACAAGGGGAATAAACCGTTTTCCGGGTCTTTTAATGGCACTGGAAGAAATGGCAGCCTGCGGTGTAAAAATAGAAGGACTTGATGATTTCAGAAAATTTATCGACTCGGGTAGTCCCCTTTCTGAAAAAGGCGTAATAGACTGGCTGGAAAATAATCCGTCAGAAATTATGGACAAGGTTCTTCAGTGGAGCAGATTAAGTGACAGCTATTTTGAAAAGGGAACTGAAAATCTGCCGCCCTTTGAATCTGTGACTAAAACAGTTGAATATATGAAAAACAAAGCAGATATAATGGTTGTTTCCGCCGCTTCGTCGAGGGGGCTTGAAAAGGACTGGAAAAACGCAGGACTTGCAGATAAAGTTGATTTTATAGCAGGTCAGGATTTCGGCAAGAAGAAAGACCAGCTCCTCTTTGCAAAGGATAAAGGATACGATGTCGAGTCAATGCTTATGATTGGCGATGCTCCGGGGGACTATGAAGCAGCAGTTAATGCCGGTGTTATGTTCTATCCGATTATTCCCGGAAAAGAAAATGAATGCTGGGATAAGCTGAAAGATGTGTATTTTGATATGTTTGTATGCGGCAGATATGATAAAGCCGTTGAAAAAAGATTATATGATGAGTTTAATGATTTTCTGAAAGGGGAAAAATAATGATTAATAAAATTTTAGAAGAAATGACAGTAGAAGAAAAAGTAGGGCAGATGTGTGTCCCCATTCTTCAGTCGGACAAAATTACAGATGATATAAGACGTGCAATTGAAGAGTATAAAATCGGTGTAATAAGATATTGCCCCGACGCTGAATTTGACAACGCAAGTGTTATAGTTGGAAAACCAAATAAATATTTTCAGCCTGACGAAACCGCAAGGTTCATAAACGAACTTCAGAGAATGTCAAAGCTTCCGCTTATAATTTCCGTTGACCAGGAAGGTGGTACAAGATCTGATATTAACAGATGCAATGCAATGGTTTATGCAAGCCATATGTGCTTTGGTGTTGCCGATGATGAACAGCTTACATATGAAGTAACAAAGGCAACGGCAGAAGAATTCCGTTCAATGGGTATCAATCAGATTCAGTCACCAATCTGCGACGTATTCAGATATCCCGGCAGACAGACAATGAAAGCGGCGACCTTTGGTGAAAATCCCGAAGCAGTTGCAAAACACGTTGTTGCAATGAAGAGAGGTTTTAACGATGGCGGAGTTCTTTCAATGGGTAAACATTTCCCGGGTTATGGCTCAATTGCAACAGATGCTCATAAAGGCACAGCTCATATTGTAAAAGATATACCTACACTTGAAAAAGAGGATATTGTTCCATTTAAGAAGCTTATCGACGATGGTGTAGACGGAATTATGGCAGGTCATGTTATTGTTGATGAAATAGACCCGGTTTATCCCGCAACACTTTCAGAAACCCTTGCTACAGGTTACCTCAGAGGAAAGCTCGGTTTTGACGGAATTATAATGACAGATGCAATGAGAATGAAAGCAATTCAGGATAACTACGGTACAGGCGCAGCTTCTGTTCTTGCAATAAAAGCAGGTTGTAACCTTGTTCTTTTAAGAGGGGATTTCAATCACTTTAAAGAAGGCTACGATGCAATTTTGGAAGCAGTTAAAAATGGTGAAATTTCAGAAGAAATAATCAACAACTGTGTTCTTCGTATTCTTAAAGCAAAAGAAAGCGCAGGCTTGTTCGAAAACAGATTTGCAGATCCTGAAGTTGCAAAGAAAACAGTGGGAAGCAAAGAACATCAGGAACTTCTTTTCAAGCTTGCCTCTAAATCAATCTCTGTTCTTGAAGAAGCCAATCTTCCGCTTACTGCAAATGACGGTAAAAAAATAACGGTAATCAGCACAGAACCACAGAAAATTGCAGCTGCAATGGATGAAAAACAGTGTGTTGATATGCTTGAAAAAGAAATAAGAGCAATTCACGAAAATACAAACGGACTTATGGTTAAGCTTGACCCCGATGCAGAGGATATTGAAAAAGCAGTTGAACTTGCAAAAGACAGCGACGTTATTGTTCTCGGTATGTGCAGTGCCATTATCTTTAAGAATCAGGTGCCACTTTATGAAGCACTTGAAAAACTTGGTAAAACATTAATAGTTGTTGCAATGGAATCTCCTTATGATATTGAACTTATTCCAAATTGCAAAAACTATATCGCAACCTACGGTGCGGCAAGAGACTGGATGAAAGTTACCGCAATGAGAATTTTCGGACAGACAGACGTTAATGCAAAGGCACCGATTACAATTAATTATTAAAAGGGCAGTAATTTAAAAGTCAGAAACGAAGCTAATCGTTTCTGACTTGAATTTTTTTATACATTAAATCTGAAAAGAATAATATCGCCGTCTTTAACGATGTATTCTTTACCCTCGGAGCGGACAAGACCTTTTTCTTTAGCGGCAAGCATAGTGCCGTTTGCCATAAGGTCGTCATAAGAAATAACTTCTGCTCTGATAAAACCTCTTTCAAAGTCGGTGTGAATTTTTCCCGCTGCCTGTGGAGCTTTTGTACCGTTTACAATTGTCCATGCTCTTGTTTCATCGGGACCGCAGGTAAG
Organism: uncultured Eubacteriales bacterium; assembly: GCA_964566065.1. Classification (GTDB taxonomy): domain Bacteria; phylum Bacillota; class Clostridia; order RGIG6154; family RGIG6154; genus CAZMHL01. The sequence goes on along the minus strand of CAZMHL010000022.1, from coordinate 9,601 downwards.
GTAACTGATTAAACCGAGAAGCTCATAGCTCTTCTGAATAAGTCTGTCAAGACCTGACTGTGTAAGATTAAGTTCCTGTAAGAACAGTTCCTTTTCTTCGGGCTCAAGGGAAGAAATGTCTTCTTCAATTTTAGCAGAAATAGGGAGGAGCTGTGCATTTTCGTTGTCTGCAATTTTCCGGAGCTCTTTTACCATTTCGTTGTTGTCAATACCGTTTGTAAAGTCGTCCTCTGAAACGTTTGCCGCATAAATAACGGGTTTTTTGGTAAGAAGCGCCATTTCTTTAAGCCATTCAAGTTCTTCCTCGGAATAGTCAATGGTTCTTGCACTTTTGCCTGATTCCAAAACGCCTTTAAGTTTTTCAAGGAAATCAATTTCCGCAAGATATCTCTTTTCGCCCGACTTTGACATCTTCTTAACTCTTTCAAGTCTTTTTTCAACAAGCTCAAGGTCAGCAAAAATAAGTTCAAGATTGATTGTTTCAACGTCACGCATAGCATCAACACTGCCGTCAACGTGAATAATGTTTGCATCTTCAAAGCATCTTACAACGTGAATAATTGCATCAACTTCTCTTATGTGAGATAAGAATTTGTTACCAAGACCTTCGCCGCGGCTTGCACCTTTAACAAGACCTGCAATGTCAACAAATTCAATTGATGCAGGTGTAACCTTTGCGGAATTGTACATTTTAGCCAAAGTGTCAACTCTGCTGTCGGGAACGTCAACAATGCCAACGTTTGGTTCAATTGTGCAGAACGGATAGTTCGCCGACTGTGCACCTGCTTTTGTTATCGCGTTAAATAACGTACTTTTTCCTACGTTAGGAAGTCCAACTATACCTAATTTCATTTTTGTCACTCTTTCGTAAAAATTTCCTTAACATTATACAATAAAATTTAATATTGTGCAATAGTTAATTTAGTGGTATAATTTTAGCAGGTGATAAAATGCAAAAGTATAAAATTCTTGTATTGAATGAAAATACTGAAATAATAAATAATCTTAAAACCGACTTTGAAAAGGATAACTTTGAGGTTTTATTTGCATTAAATGAAGTTGACGGATTGAAAGTTTTTAAAAACAAGTCTCCTGCTTTGGTTGTGTGCGGACTTTCAATGGATTTTATCAGAACTGTTCTTAAAATAAGCAATATACCGGTTGTGGTTCTTGATGAAAGTAATGAACTTACCGATAAAGTTGTCTGTTTTGAAATGGGTTGCGACGATTACATTACAATTCCTTACGAAAATAAAGAACTGATATGCCGAATAAAAGCGGTGCTTCGAAGATATAATTCAAGTATAGGAAATGAAAAAGTGCTTGTGTTTAACGGACTTACTGTTGACCTTGACGGATACAGCATAATAACCGACGGAGTAAAGAAAGATATTCCGCCGAAAGAACTTGAGCTTCTTCATTATCTGGCGTCAAATCCGAATGTAACCTTTACAAGGGAACAGATACTTGATAAGGTCTGGGGATTTGATTATTACGGAGACACGAGAACCGTAGATGTACATGTTGACCGTTTAAGAAAAAAACTTAAAGGTTATGAAAAAGGCTGGAAAATAGATACGGTTTTTGGCGTGGGATATAAATTTACCGTAAATTAACAGACTTTTCACAGAATTTTCAAAATTAAAGTGTAATATGTAAGCATATGGAGGTAAAAATCATGGACGAATTTAACAGCTATTCAGATAACAGTGAAAAAATTAAAAATGAAGAAGTAATTGAAGCAGATGCTGAAGTTACAGATGCAGAAACAGCGGATGTTGAACAACAGCAGTATTCCCAATCCACATACTCCGGTGTTTATTCTGCTCCTGAGAAAAAAAAGAGAAAAGCAAATCCGGTAATCGTTGCACTTTCAGCCGCTCTTGTGATTTGTCTTACTCTGGGAACATTGTTTGCCTTTAAAGCATATTCTCCTGACAGAAGCTCGGGAAGTATATTCCATTCATCGGATATACAGAAGGACGATAAACAGCAAAGCGGTGACGGTCAGTTTGTTCCTGACGGAAAACAGCTTACAACTGCAGAAGTTGCCGCAAAAGTAGGCCCTTCTGTTGTTGGTATCGTAAATAAAGGTGTTGCTGTGAATATGTTTATTCAGCAGGAAACAACCTCAACCGGTTCGGGAGTTATTATAAGTCAGGATGGATATATAGTAACAAACTATCACGTTATTGAAAACAGCAGATCGCTGAAAGTAATTTTAAACACAGGCGAAGAACTTGATGCATCGGTTGTAGGGTTTGATGAAAGAAGCGACCTTGCAGTTATCAGGATAGAAAAGAATGGACTTACTTATGCAACCTTTGGTGACTCTTCACAGGTTATGGTCGGCGAAACTGCTATAGCAATCGGAAACCCTCTTGGCACCGAGCTTATGGGAACTGTTACTCAGGGCATTATAAGTGCAGTAAACAGAACAGTTACCGTTGACAATAAAACTCTTACTCTTATTCAGACCGATGCGGCTATAAATAACGGCAATTCAGGCGGTGCTCTTGTAAATTCATACGGCGAGGTTATCGGCATCAACTCTGTTAAAATGGCTGCAACAGGTGTTGAGGGAATTGGTTTTGCACTTCCGTCAAACACAGTTAAGACTGTTGTGGATGATGTTATCAGCTTCGGCTATGTACGCGGCAGACTTGTTATAGGCGTATATGGTACAAACATTACCGAAAAACTTGCGGGATACTATAATCTTCCTGTAGGTTTCTATGTGAGTGAAGTAACCGCTGGTTACGGTGCATACCTTTCAGGAATCCGTCCCGGTGATGTTATTGTAAAATGTGATGGTGAAGATGTTGAAACAATAGACGACATCAATGAAATCAGAGACAGACACAAGGTTGGCGATACAATGTCAATAACCGTTGCGAGAGGAGAGGAAACCTACACTTACGATGTTAAGTTGATGGAAGAAAGACCGGCAGATTAATTTGATAGACCGGAGTTTAAAACAGCGGAATTATTTTCCGCTGTTTTTTTGTATCAATTTATTGAAAAATGTCGCTTTTTCTGTTACAATTAATTATATACATAAAAAGGAGGGTGAGAATGTTAAAAAGAATAATCTGCTTAGTAATGTGCTTTCTGATATTTTCTTCTTTGTATGTTTCGGCTGCAGAAAAAGATGTTTCTCTTGTTTTGAACGGTAAAAATGTAAAAACAGACGTTCCGCCCGTTATAATAAACAGCCGGACCCTTATCCCTGTAAGAGCGCTTTTTGAAAATATCAATGCAAAAGTTGAATGGAACGACAAAGAAAAAACAGTTACCATAAATTACAGTACTAAAAAAATAGTTTTAAAAATAGATTCAACCACCGCAACAATAAACGGTGTAAATAAAAATCTTGATGTTGCGGCAACTATTATTGATGACAGAACAATGATTCCGGTAAGATTTGTTTCTGAAAATCTGGGATTTGTTGTCGGCTGGGATGATGCAACCAAAACAGTAAGCGTCACAACCGGCTCGGTAAATACCAATAAGCTTACCGATGTAAAAGTGACCGACGAGGAAAAGGGAAGTTATGTTACACTTAAAGGTCTTGGCGGACTTACACCTAAAGTTTCAAAGCTTACATCTCCAAACAGATTGATTATGGATTTCGCAAGTACGACAATGCTTTCAAATACTTCATCAGCTGTTTCAAAAAACGATTATTTCAGCAAGGTCAGAGTTGCACAGTTTAACACTGTAACCACGAGAGTTGTTTTTGATATGGATGAATTTTCCGATTATGAAATTAAAACTTCAAAGGATGACCTTATAATCAGTTTTGGAAAAACATCGCTTGGCGGAATTTACGAATTTTCAACGCTATCCTCAAAGGCAAAAGGCAAACTTGTAATAATAGATGCAGGTCACGGCGGTGTGGATGTAGGTACAATAGGCAACTATGAAGACGAAGAAGTTTACGAAAAAGATATAAACATATTTATTGCCGATAAGCTTAATGCTTTTCTTAAAAGCTGCGGAGTTTCTACTTATATGATTCGCTCGGGCGATGCAGCTGTTGACATTTTAGAGCGTCCGCAGATTGCCAACGAAAAAGGCGGATATCTTTATTTATCTGTTCACTGTAATGCATCTGAAAATCCCGAAACCAACGGAGTTCAGATTTATTACTCCGAAAGCTGTGCAAAATTTGATAATATGACCAATGAGGAACTCTCAAAGGTGTATTATGAAAATATAGCAGAGCTTGGACTGAAAAAAGCCGGTATGGTGGACAACCCCAGATATATAGTTATATATAAAAGCGAAATGCCTTCAATTATAATTGAAAACGCCTTTGTTTCAAATGAAAGCGACCTTGAGCTTTTAATGGATGACAATTTTAAGACAGACCTTGCGGCGGCAATATGCGAATCCACAATAACAGTTCTTAATGAATCAGTCGAATAACACGAAAACCTTCCTTTCATAAAATGAAAAGGGAGGTTTTTTATGATTAAAATTGCTGATTATAATATTTTAAATACAACACAACCATCAGGCGAAGTAATAAGCTACGGCGTAAAAATGCTTGATGCTCCCGGTGAGTGGAAAGAAACAATGGGTAAGGGGATTAAAGTTGGTGTTATAGATACAGGCGTTGACTATAATCACGAGGACCTTAAAGGCAGAATTGTAAAAGCTGCAAATTTTACAAAAGAGCCGGATATAGACACAAACGGTCATGGAACTCATGTTTGCGGAATAATCGCAGCAAATAAAAATAATATAGGTGTAGTCGGTGTTGCACCTCTTTGTGATTTGTATGTAGCAAAAGCTTTTGATGAAAAGGGGAATGCCCACACGAACAGCATTTACCAGAGCATAATGTGGCTTATAAGCGAAGGTGTTGATGTGATTAATATGTCTTACTCTTCCAATGCTCCTGAAGAAATGGAAAGGTTTGCAGTTGACGAATGCATAAAAAGAGGCATTGTAACCGTTGCCGCTGCCGGAAACAACGGAGGAAAAAACAGCATAATGTATCCGGCAAAGTACGATGGTGTAGTGGCTGTTACTGCGGTTGATATAAATAAAAAACATGCAGAGTTCAGCTCGGCGGGTAATGAAGCATATATAGCCGCTGCCGGAACAAAAATAATTTCAACTTATAAAAATAATTCTTATGCGGTATTAAGCGGAACCTCAATGGCAACTCCGCTTATAACCGGGGCAGTTGCACTTCTGCAGAGCAAAGCTTTAAAAAGATTCGGCAGAAAGCTCACGATTGACGAAATGAACACAGTTCTCGGCATTTACGCCGACGACATTAACAATAACGGAAAAGACAGTGAATACGGCTACGGTATTTTTTCTTTCGGCAGACTGTATTGAAAAAGAGGTGCTTTCGCACCTCTTTTAAATACTCATAAATATAATTGCAACAATTCCCATTACTGTGCCAAGCATTTGCTTTTTTGTAAGCTTGTCTTTGAATAGAATTATGCCTATAATTGTCATTGCCAGCGTTGAGCCTCCGCCAAAAGCGGGGAAGTACAAGGTTCCGTCAATAACTTTCACAGCATAAGTGTTTACAAACTGGAAAACTCCCAGAATAATACCGGTGAGTGCCGCATGAACGAAAACGTTTGGTGAATATCTGAATGTCTTTTTTTCACCCTTTGCTTTAAATATCAGATATAATATTAATGACACAATTGCTGCAACTATGTAAAGAAAAGATACATAAGCCTGGGTTTCTGCACCAAAATCGCTTTTGGTGAAAAATTTCTGTACAACGTTAATCGCACCGTTTGAAGCAAAGGTTAAGAAAGTAAGAATAAGCCATTTTGCGGACAGCTTGCTTCCTTTTTCAAGCTTTGTGTTAAGAAAGAATGTAGCAAATGTAAGAATAATACCAATGCTTCTTGTTATTGTTATCGGCTCTTTGAACACAATGGCTGAAACGATGATTGGTATCATCATTGAAAGATTGTTTATAAGAACCGTAATCGAAACCGGACCTTGTGCAAGTGCCTGAATGTATGTAAACTGAAAAGTTACGCTTAAAATTCCCGATATGGCTGCGTAAAGCATTGTGACGTATGATGCACTGAATGCGGATTTAATGAAAATCAAAGCGGAAAATATGAATATAAATCCGTTGAACAAAAGAGCATCTGTCTGGTTTTTTATATTTGCTTTTGCAAAATGTGACTGTACGGTGACCTTTGATGCAGCAAGCAGGCAACATACAATTATAAGTAAAGCGGACATATTATAACTTTCTTTTCTATAAACTTTTGGGGCAAATCTCTCTTACAGGACAGTTCTCACAGTCAGGTTTTCTTGCATCGCAATACTTTCTGCCGTGAAGAACAAGCTGATGGCAAAGCCTTGATTGTTTGTCGTCGGGAATAATCTTTTTAAGTTCGAGTTCAATTTTATATGGGTCTTTGGTTTTAACAAGCTTCATTCTGTTTGTAAGCCTTATTGCGTGAGTGTCAACAACAACCGCAGGCTTGTTGAAAGCATCACCAAGAACAAGGTTTGCAGTTTTTCTGCCAACTCCGTCAAGAGTTAAAAGGTCTTCCATTGTGTCGGGAACTTCACCGCCGAAATTTTCCGAGATTTTACGGCAGCAGGCAATAAGATTCTTTGATTTGTTTTTGTAAAGACCTAAAGATTTAATTATGTTTTCAACGTCTTTCAATTCGGCTTTTGCATAATCTTCGCAGGTTTTATATTTTTCAAATAAATCTTTGGTAACAATGTTTACCCTTTCGTCTTTACACTGCGCTGAGAGCTGAGTTGCGATAAGAAGCTCAAGGGGGTTGCTGTAGATAAGAGAACATTCTGCATCAGGATATTCCCTGTCAAAAATTTCAATAAGTCTTGCAACAAATTCCTTTTTCTTCATAATATCGCCTCCGGAAAGCTATTTTACCATAAAGCTTATTTAAATTCAATAACAGACTTTACTTTTTTAAATAAAACAAGTATAATGATACTGTTATACTTGAAAGGAGATGCTTATGAATACTCCGCTTGCAGACAGAATAAGACCATGTGCTGTTGAAGATGTAGTCGGTCAGTCCCACTTAATAGGTGAGGGTAAGGTTTTGTCTACACTTATAAAAAACGGCGATGTGCCTAATCTTATTTTTTACGGTCCTTCGGGAATCGGCAAAACTACCATTGCAAATATCATTGCCGCAAATTCGAATAAAAAGATGTATAAGCTTAATGCAACAACCTGCTCTGTTTCGGATGTAAAAGACATAATCAATGAGGTTGACAGTATTATGGCTTATGACGGTGCGCTTTTATATCTGGATGAAATTCAGAACTTCAATAAAAGACAGCAACAATCACTTCTTGATGTTATTGAAAAAGGAAAAATAACCTTAATTGCAAGTACAACTGAAAATCCGTATTTTTACATATACAATGCGCTTCTTTCAAGATGCAGTGTTTTTGAATTCAAACCCATAAGTCCTGAAGAAACAGTAAAAGCTTTAAAACGTGCACAAAGAATTTTAAGCGAAGAAAACAATGTTGAAATCGCTTTTTCCGAAGAGGCTCTTTTGCATATTGCAAACGTTGCCAACGGCGACATAAGAAAAGCAATGAACAGTCTTGAACTTGCGTATTCTTTAAAGGCTTATTCTGCGGAAGAAACGATCAATATAGGTATTGAAGATGTTGTTGAAGTAACGCAGAAATCTGCTTTTAAATATGATAAAGACGGAGATAACCACTACGATGTTCTGTCAGCTTTCCAGAAATCAATAAGAGGAAGCGACCCCGATGCGGCAGTTCATTATCTTGCACGCCTTGTGGTATCTCAGGACTTGCAGTCAATAGTAAGACGTCTTATGGTGATTGCCTCCGAGGATATCGGTCTTGCATATCCGATGGCGGCAACAATAGTGAAATCCTGCTGTGACAGTGCACTTCAGCTTGGCTTTCCTGAAGCAAGAATTCCTCTTGCACAGGCGGTTCTCCTCCTTGCAAATGCACCTAAGTCAAATTCTGCCGTATGTGCCATTGATGATGCAATTGCAGACATAAACAGCGGTAACGTAGGGGAAATACCTGCTCACCTGAAAGATGCTCACTACGGCGGAGCATCAAAGCTTGGCAGAGGTATTGAATATAAATACCCGCATGCTTTTGAAAATAATTATGTTAAACAGCAGTATCTGCCGGATATATTAAAATCCCGGACGTATTATCACCCGGGAAATAATAAAAACGAACAGCTTACAAAAGAATACTGGAAAAATATTAAAAAATGACAGGAGAGGTTGTTAAATCAACCTTTCCTTTTTTGTTGCCTGAAAGAGAAAAATAAATGTCCGATGCATTGAAATCCTTTTCTGCCTGTGAAAGAATTTGTTTGTATTCATAAACGGAAGAGGCTTTTGTAATAATAGGCAGGGGAGTATTTTCTTTGATTTCTTTAAGAATGGCAAATCCTTTTTTGTTTGCGGCAAGTACTCTTACATACAAAGGTTCATTTGAAATATTGTCTTTTTTTACTCCAAGTAAAATATTGAACAACATTCTTGAAATGCTGCTGTAGGTATATCTTTTTGATTTAATATTTTTAACAAGCTCATCAAGGCTTCCACTCTCATACACGGCATCTTTAATTCGGTGCTCAATACCTTCTCGTATTTCGCAGTAACCGGCAAGCTCATCGGTACTTTTGCTCATTATGGCATATTTTATAAGACCAAAGAAATCCTCGCTGCTTACAAAATTTCTGTATGCATCAAGAGTGTTGCCCGGCACACAAGAAGAAATATCTTTGTTTTCAATATAAGCATTTCTTATTGCTTTTGCCGATGCGGAACTTCCGCTTATTTCTTCACTGTTGTATTCAGAGGACACTCTTTCAATAAACATCGGCGACAACTTTGAATTTGTTTTTTCTACGGCTTTTAAATATTCAAGGGCAAGAATGTTGTTTGGTTTTTCAAGTACTTCGTTGTTTAATAGGTTTTGTCTTGCAACTGCAAAGCTTACACCGGATTTTAATGCGCTTTTAATTTTCTCGCCGTTAAGCTCTTTCAGTTGATTAAATGCCTCAAGAATTTCTTTCTCGCTGTTTTCGGCACCAAATGATATAAAATCAACGTTAAGTGCATTTAAAAGACTCACGCCGCCAAAGGCAAATCTTTCAGCGGATGCCACAGAGAATTCAAGAGGAAGTTCAATAACAAGATCAATTCCGTTTTTTACTGCGTGTGATGCTCTTGTCCATTTGTCAAAAACAGCAGGAGCACCTCTTTGAACGAAGTTTCCGCTCATAACGCAAATAACTCCGTCGGGATTAAGCTTATCCACAGATACTTTGATATGGTGAATATGACCGTTGTGCATGGGATTATATTCAGCAATTATTCCAAGCGTTTTCACGAAAACACCTCCCAAAACAGAATTTATAAGCTGATTATAACATAAAATAGTGAAAAATGCTATTGAAAAGTTGCAAAATTTGTTATATAATGTAAAAGTTGGATAGTAATAAATATTATTTACATAGGAGGGTGTATCTATGAGCACATTTTTAGACAGAATTAAAGAAAGAGCAAAAGCTGACAAGAAAGCAATTGTTCTTCCCGAATCAATG
>CAZMHL010000021.1:0-17155 GCA_964566065.1 uncultured Eubacteriales bacterium | reverse complement strand
AATCATCAAGCTCGTAATGATGTCCGATACACTGTTCTATTGCACGGAAAGCAGAATCAATAGGTCCGTCTCCTGTGCTTACACCTGAAATAATTTCATCATTGCATTTTAAAGTAACCTGTGACATTGAACTTGTAAGGTTACTGCTGTTTGTTGTGTAGCTTTCAAGATGGTAGGTTGACGGAGCCTGCATTGCAGTACTTGCAATCAAAGCTTCAAATTCCTTTGCACCTACGGCATCTTTCTTTTCACAGATATTCAAAAGTGCTTTATGCACATTTCCGCAGTCTGAATCAGAAAGGTCATATCCTAAAACCTGAGCTGCCTGAGCCACCTGAGCGAGAGTGCTGTCCGAGTCAAGAAGAATTTTCTTCTTTTCACTTACACCGGAATCGGTTTCGTAATCCCGGTGACTGATACTTGCAAGTAAATCAGCAGTACTTGCATGAATCTTTGTATTGTTAAGATTTGTTTCTGCATCAATCTCTGCACCACATACGGTCATTGCATCTGAAAGTCTGCCCGTCGGCACAACATCTTTTCCTGCCATAGCGCATTTGAGTCCGTCTGCTCCGGCTTTGATAGCCGCAACCGCAGAAGCAACTCCCATGCTGATTCTGTCGGAAACCTGAACATAAACAGGAACACTTGCTTCAGCTTTAACCTTTTTTACAAGCCCTGCAATGCTTTCGGGAAGTGATACACCTGCATCGTCACAAACAGTAACAACATCAGCTCCGTTTGCAGCAGCTTCCTTTATTGCACTGATCAGGAAATCTTCATCGGCTCTTGTTGCATCAAGAGCACAGAATTCAACATCACCGCAAACTTCTTTTGCCGTTTTTACAAGCTCTGCAATTTTAACAAGCATTTTTTCAGCTTTGATATGATATGTATATTCCATCTGAACGGTTGAAACGGGAACTTCAATCTGCAGACGGGGTTTTTCAGCATCTTTTATGCACTCCCAGGCATTGGCAACTTCTTCTTTGGCAAATCCGACAGGGATTGCAACCACTGCGTTTTTAACTTTCTGTGATATTGTTTTATAAATAATTGTATCTTCTCTGACATTTTTAACAGGAGCCAGTTCAACAACATCAACTCCCAAAGCGTCTGCACAAACAGCAATAGCTGTCTTTTCACGGAAAAGCAAACAGGTTTCTCGTTCCTGTGAAAGTTTTTTAAGAGTAATGTCTGTGATTTTAATTTTTTTCATTTTTCGCACTCCTTAATTTTTAATATTTTCTTGGCATTTCTGCTTAAAATCAATTCATTTTCTTCGTCTGTAAGATTCATACTCATAAATCTTTCCAGCTCTGTTTTACCGTCCCACATAGGGAAGTCGGTTCCGTAGACCATTCTTTCGGCACCGTACATTCTTATTAATTCCTTTGCTCTCTTCATACCAAGCATAAAAAATGAGCTTGAAGTATCAAGATAGCATTTTTCATCTTTAAGATACTCATACGCCAAGTCAAAAAGCGACCATCCGCCAAAATGAGCACCTATTGCAATAAGTCCCGGAAACTGCTTCAGCAGTTTTTTAAGTCTTCTCGGATGAGAATAGTCATATCTGTAATCGCCGCAATGGACAAGAAGCGGAATTTTTTCTTCTCTTAAGAAGTCATACAGTTCATACATTTTCTCATCATCCATATTGAACATCTGAGTGTCGGGGTGAATTTTAACCCCTTTTAATCCCAGAGAAAGCATTCTTTTTGTTTCTTCTATTTTATTTTCAAAATCGGCATGCATTGTTCCAAAGCCGTAAAAATTACTGTACTTTTCACACTCCGACGAAATAAAATCATTAATTGTAACAACAGTTTTCGGCACAACGGCAACAGAGTGAACCACAAAAGCGGAAACATCTTTGTTATCCTCAATAAGTGTTTCGGCTGTTCCCCTGCCGTCCATTTTTATATTGTAAAACTCACTTACGCTTGACACTGCCTTTTCTGCAATTTTTTCGGGATATATGTGTGCATGAAAATCAATTATTTCCATTTTTTACTCCTTCTGTCAACAACCAAAAACGGTTTCACCCTGAAAAGGCAAAACCGTCAAAGTCATAAATCCGCAAATTCAACTTAATTCTTTGCCTTTTCATATTTGTTCCACAAAAATATATCTAGTATAACAAGTCCTGTAATTATGCCATAAATACTAAGGACATTGACAGGGGCAAGGCATAACAAAACAGACATTGCAAGAGCAATGCCTGTAAAAATGCTATTATTCATATCTGTTTCAGCAGCAAAAGAACAAGGTGCAAAAATTTTTGCATCTTCAGATGAAGTATTGAAATTACTTCTTGAAACTGTCATCGTTCTTTCACCTCGGAAAATTATACACTTTATAATATCATTTTATAAGAAATTTGTCAACCTTTATGGGCTTTTTTTTGTAATTTTATAAAGAATTAATTAAGATTTATAATTTCTTTGGTGATTTTGAACTGAACTTTGTTAAGTTCTTCAAAAATATCTGCCGAAAGCTTTGGCGAAAAAGAGGTTTCAAGAGAAAACACACCCTTAAAATCGATATCTTTGAGTGCTTTCATAAAATCTGCCCAGTCAACCTCCCCAAGGTATGGCATTAAATGAAGATCCTTTCCCTGCTTGTTGTCGTGAATATGAAAAACTTTTATATAATCTCCAAGCTTCCTTACCGCATCGCCCGCAGAAAGGCCGAGAACGTTTACGTGACCTGTATCAAGACAGATTTTAAAGTTTTCATCATCAATTTCTTTCACAAGCTTTAAAACATCCCCGGGAGCTGATATTGAAAACCCCTTAAAAGGCATATTTTCATAGCAGATTGTAACATTATTTTCTTTTGCGCACTTTAAAAGTTCGCCGAAAAACTGTCTGTTTATTTCCCGCGTTTTTTCAGCATTTCCCTCTTCAATATCATTAAGTCCAAAGGGCATAATGGGATGAATTACCCAATATTTACAACCAAGCAGAGAAGTCAGGTAAATAGATTTTTTCATTTTCTCCAATCTCTTGCATCTGTCCTCTTCTGTTGCATCATTCGGCGGATATTTCCAGGGACCGTGAACCTGATTGATTGCAACTCCCGCTTCATCGGCAAGACGCTTTTCATTTAAGATAAGATGTTCCGCTTCCTTTAACGGCAGAGTGTAAAAATTTTCTTCGGTAACCGTCATACTGAAATCTGCACAGTCATAACCGAGTTCTTTTATCTTGATATATTTTTCTTGCCCGAAATGCTTTTCGAATAAATGAAGTCCGTTAACACCTGTTTTCATTGTTTTTACCTCTTGATAAAATGTTATGCTGATTTTAACACACAAAAAAATCTATGTCAATAAACACCGACGGACACGAAAACAGAGTGTTTTCGTGTCCGTCGGATTAAAGAGAATAAAATAAAGTTTGTTTATGCAAAATAAAATCTTGTTAAAAGTGCAGTTAAATAGGTCAGAAGTCCCGCCACGGTAGGCGAACTTACCCACGCAACGGCAATTCTTTTGAATACGCCGAAGTTAACGTGTTTTACACCTCTTGTAAGACCTGCGCCGATAACCGCACCCACTATTGCCTGGGAGTTCGATACCGGGATTCCCATAAGTTTACCCATAATAAGAACCGCCATCGCCATTGCAATAACTACAAGGAATCCGTCCATCTGACTGATATCGGCAATTCCCGAGCCTACGGTTAACATAACCTTTCTGGAATATGTAAGTACACCGATAGCTATTGCAATACCACCAATTGTCGCCGCAATTCTCGGGTCGGTTATTAAGTTTGACGCAACACCTGTTTTGTCATACACCATATCGTAATAAAGTGCGGTAACATTTGCGGAGCTGTTTATACCGATACTGAAAGAAGCAAAAACTCCGGCGGCGATATAGCCCACTTTAATAATCAAATCGTAAAAGCCGAGAGTTGAAAGCCTTTTTTCTATGAAACGGTTAAACAGGCTTACTATTACAAACGAAATTAAACCCGCACCAAGAGGATTGATAATCCAGGTAGATACAAATTTACCCATCTGCGGAAGGTTTACTGCCACAATTGCAGGGTTTGAATAATCGGCATAGCAAAGTCCCCAGCCGATTATTGCCCCGGTTATTGCCTGGTTTGCCGAAACGGGCAGTTTAAAGAGTCCCATTACAAAAACCGTCAGCCCTGCACAGGCAAAAATTATTGCCGCTTTAAGAGCGGATTTTAAACGCAGTAAGTTAACTGCATTGTTTTCTACAGCGGTATTTACATCTTCAACAGATGCAATTATTTCGTTGCTTGTTGCAAGTTCTGCAAGCTTACCTATATTGTTATGTCCTGCTGTAAAAGCACCGATAATTACAAAAACGGAAATAATGACCGTTGCCGTTCTGTACTTGACAACACGTGTCGCAACCGCAGTGCCGAATGCACTGGCGGCATCCATTGTGCCAAGGGACCATCCCATAAATACCCCTGCCGCAAGTAATAAATATATCATTTTCTTTTACGCCTTTCTTGTAACAAGCATAATCTGAATTTTGTCCGCAATGTTTTCGATAAGGTCTGAAATAGCACAAATCATTTCTACGAATTTTGAAATCTGCATCTGTTTTGCAAGTTCAACGTCAAGCTCAAAAATTCTTTTATAAAGTTTTTCTTCGATTTCGTCAACTTTTGATTCTTCTGCACGGATTTCATCAAGAATTGAATGGTCTTTAAGCATTTCGCCAAAGTCTAAGAAAAGATTACTTATACTGTCTTCGAGAATATCAAACTGTTTGTGGGTAATTGCAATAATTTCAAGCAAATCCTCTGCAAATTCCTGAGGAAATGTGAATTTCTGGAAAACAGCTGTTTTTGCCATTCCCTCGCACTTGTTTGCAATTCTGTCGCAGATTGTTGCGATTGCAATAATTTCCTCTTTTGTTGAAGGGAGGAAAAGTCCGCCCTCCAAAGAGTCAATCATTCTTCTCAATGAGTTATCTGCTATAGCTTCAGCTTTGCCGATTGCTTCAGCAAGGTTCTTAAGTGTATCCATAGATGTGTCGGGTGTGCAATTTGCGCGCACAAAACTGTCAAAATTTATTACGCAGTTTTCAATGTCGCTGATCTGTTCCATAATAAGAGTATGTACCAGATTATTTTTCTTTTTTGAGAACATTTCTCAAATCCCCTTTCTTTTTCAGAATAAAGTTTCTTAACATTTTTCAACCTTATTCCTGTTATTCGCCTATTATATACTAAGTTTTTCAAAATATCAATATTTACATATTTTTTTGATAATTTATCAACATTTATCATAATATTATATTCATACAAAAAGAGAACGGTTAATAACCGTTCCCCTTTATTTATTAAATTTCATCGTAGAGTTTTGAATAAAGTATCTTCTGACTCTTGTAAAGTCCTGATTTTCCCGACATCATATAACTTACTCCGCAGGCAAGGGCAAAGAACAAAATCCCCTCTCCGCCGAAAACCTCAAGAGCAAGTATGGTCGAAGCAACAGGGCAGTTTACCACTCCGCAGAAAACCGCAACAAAACCAATTGCCGCTGAAAAACCTGCATCAAGACCCAAAAGTGCTCCTGCAACACAACCAAAGGTAGATCCCACGAAAAATGCGGGAATTATTTCTCCTCCCTTAAAGCCTGATGAAATTGTAATTGCCGTAAAAACAAGCTTTATTATAAACGCCTCCGGCTTTGCCTCGCCGAAAACAGCAAGGGTTATTACGTCCATTCCTGCTCCGTTGTAGTCGTAAGTACCAAGAAGCCACGTTGCCGCAACGATTACTGTGCCGCCGACCAGTGCACGGAGGTATATGTTCGGCAAAAGTTTTTTCATCCCCTTTTCACATCTGTGAATTGCAGAGCAGAACAGAATACTGACAATGGCACAAAGGCATGCAAGAACAATCACCTTTGCAAAAGCCTGTGCAGTAAAAGCTTCCACAAAAACGCCCTCAAATCTTACGGGGTGAAGTCCGAACGCACCTGCAATTTTAAATGCACATATTGCCGAAAGTAAGCAGGGGACAATTGCAGCATAATGAAGAGTTCCTACCGTTACAACCTCTATTGCGAAAAATGCCGCCGTAAGAGGAGTGCCGAAAAGTGCGGCAAATACCGCGCTCATTCCCGACATTACAATTTCGTGCATATCCTTTTTATCAAGCCGAAACACACGACCGAGATTGTAGCCGATACTTCCTCCAAGCTGAAGTGCCGCTCCCTCTCTGCCGGCAGAACCGCCGAGCAGATGAGTAATTATTGTACTTATAAAAATAAGAGGTGCCATAACGAGAGGAACCTTTTCGTCTCTCTTTACGGCATTGAGCACACGGTTTGTGTCAATATGTCCGTATCTTCTGCATATTCTGTATATTGCCGCAATTACAATTCCGCCAAGAGGCAGAAGGAACAAAAGCCACGTATATATGCCCCGAAGCTCTGTTACATAATCAATGCTTATATGAAACACACTTCCTACCACGCCGCCGGTTGCACCTACGATAAGCGAAATTAAAATCCATTTCACAAAAACCTTTATATATTCAATTCCATCTCTTATGTTTTCTTTCAAAGCATCCACTTTCTGTTTCCCCTTACTTAAATTAACAAATGACAGTATATCACCAAAAACAAAAAAAGACAACTTTTTTTAAGCTGCCTTTTCAGTTATTTACAAGTTATCATCTTTTGCAATTACTTCATCCAGACGTTTTTCGCAGCAGCTTAAAAATCCGCACCATATATCACTGTCAATAAATTTGTTTTCGCCTGTTTTTCTTAAAATTTCACCTTTATTTTCAGTGTCGTTGTTCCACACATGGTTACCGATGAACACATCAACCTTTTTCTCTTTAAGCCTTGAAATTGATTTTCTGTAATCCTCTCTGCCTAAATCTTTCATAATATTTTCCGTCTGCTCGGTACGGCTTAATATATCTGTACTCATTTTATGAAGAACTTCTC
This sequence comes from uncultured Eubacteriales bacterium, assembly GCA_964566065.1. Taxonomy (GTDB): domain Bacteria; phylum Bacillota; class Clostridia; order RGIG6154; family RGIG6154; genus CAZMHL01. The sequence continues at coordinate 10,195 of CAZMHL010000021.1, read as the reverse complement.
CCTCAGCTGTAAGAGTCATTCCCCGATGGTGTCTTTTAAAGCTACACCGAATTCGTTCTCAAGCTCTTTGATTGCATTTGACAGCGACGGCTGTGAAATGTGCAGATATTCAGCAGCCTCTTTTTTATCCTATAAATTCAAAATTAATTGTCTGCACCTTTTCTTTGCCCGGTTCAATAAATTCAAGCATTCCCTTTTCTCTCATTACATCTCTTCCGTCGGGAGTGCAGTTACCCGGCTCAAGCCCCATAACGTAGTCATATTCTCCCATCATTTTCCACTGGGTGAAGCATTTAAGCTCTTTTGTGTCGAAGCTCATTTTCATTCCTTTTTTGATGTTCGGATTGTAAATGCCGACTTCGGGTTTTCCGCTCAATTTGTGATAAAAGCACATTTCTTCATAATCCGCATCGGGACTTTCAACTTCAAGACAGGTGTTAATTCCGCTTTCTGAATGTTCATTTCTGGCGGTAACCTCCATTGACGGGATTTTTATTTCCGTATCCTCACAAAGAAGCGGATAGCCCATATTGCAGTGATACATTATTTCAAAAGGAGCCGTAGCAGAACCAACGTTTTTAACGGTGTCGGTCATTGTGAATCTGTTTTCGTCAAGTGACACAACATACTTTCTTTCAAGCACAAGCTTGTGAGAAAAAATTCTTGCATCACGGACCGTTGCCCTTATATGAATGTTATTTTCTTCGATATAGTATCCAAAGCTTTCGCAGGGGGTGTTTGAAATTGTTCCGTGGAGAGGAAGCTGTTCGCCATCATCAATGCAGGGGCTTCCTACCGCAGTAAGTCCGCAGGTTGTACAAAAGCCTGCCGTAAAGGATTTCAAAAAGCCGACGCCCTCTTTGTCGTAATAGCCCGGTGCAACGTAACCGCAGGCAGAAATAAAGCTGAAGTTGTCCCCTTTAAGGCTTAATCTTGTGATGTCCGCACATCTGTCAAGAGAAACCCAGAATTCAAGTCCCTTGCCGTTTCGCACATACAACATTCTCATTCCGTCGCCTTTGCCGCCCACAAGTCTCATTTCCTCAACTCCATAGGTCTGCATCGGATTACCGATATACTTATTCATAACTATTCTCCTTATATTAAAAAATCAAAGCTTACGCATTTTTATAATTTTCTGTCATATCTGCAAGTTTTTCTGTAATTTCTTTAAGTAAACTGTTCATTTTACGCCTCTTTGTAACAAAAAATCTATCTGATAACCTTTCCGTTGCCTTTAATGCACCGCAAGGTGCAATTCATGATTTCATCTTTGATGAACTCATTCTAGAATTCGTGTACGATTTAGATGACATCAATTAAATGAATAATTGATGAAAAAGATGTCATTCCATTTAACGAAATGCTCACTTTCTGATTTCTATAATTCACATTCTTTCCAAATAAACCTATAATTGATGGACTCTCCTCCATCAACAAGTATGTTCTGCCCGGTGCAGAATGTGTTTGTTACTGTAAGAAAATATGCCCACTGTGCAATTTCCTCAGGCGTAGCCCATCTCTTAAGCGGAGTTTCATTCATAATCTGTTCCCAAAGCTCCGGGTCATTGACAACGCAATCATTTAGTGGTGTAAGAACACCACCGGGATCAAGGCTGTTGCAAGTTGCACCGAACTTCGCAACTCGTATTGCTACGTTTTTGGTGTATGACATCACTCCACCTTTGCTTGCGCAGTATTCAGGAAATTCCGCTCCTGTATGTCCGCTTGCCGAGCCTATATTCAAAATTGATTTAATCTTGTTTTGAACGCCGTATTTTTCGGTGATATAAATCAAACCCTTTAAGTTTATGTCAATATCATCCTCGTTTTGTGTTCCGGCATTATTAATCAATATGTTGACATCGTCAAAATCAGGTAGTTTTTCATAATCTCGAATATCACATAGATAATGAGCATAGTTTTGATGGCAAATACTTGCCGGATTTCTGTCAATGCCCACAACTATACTATTTTCTTTCAGAAATCGTTCCGCAATAGCCTTTCCAATTCCCTGCGATGTACCGGTAACCAAAACCTTCATTTCAATCCCTTCCTTTTGCAATACAATCTAAATATTCTTTTCCAACAGCATTTTCTCTCCATTTTGTTACTATGCGATACCCCAGCGGCGAAAAAACTATTTCCATAATAAGTTCTGCTACAGCTCCGGTTAAGGCACACGTTGTACATTGCAACACAGTCCAATGAAATCCGTCCCAAAATATCGGAGCAAATCCAGCAAAAACAATAACGGAAAATAGAAAGTTATCAAAAAACTGTCCCACAAAAGTTGATATGTATGTTGCCGTAACATAAGCGCACTTGCTGTGAGGATTTTTTTTAAACACTCTGCTTATCGACCAATTGAGCATATTATTGATGCATGCTGACGAGAGAAATGCAACGGTGCTTCCAAATAGAATAAACCAAGTCCCACCAAAAATATCATTAAATCCACTATAGTCTTTTGCATTTGACGGGATAATACTTGCGACAAAGAAAACGAGACAAGTAAGAAGATTTATCATTGCAGCAAGCACAGAAATCTTGTTTGAGGCTTTTGGTCCGAAATGTTTCGTTATAATATCCATACACATAAATGACAACCACGATATCAATATTCCACCATCCAATGCAATCCAATCAAGTTGCAACAGTGTTTTGTTCGCAAGTAAATTCATACAGATTACGCTTACAACAAACAATGCTACTACAGGCGCAGGAATACTTCTAAATAAAATTGTGGTTTCAACTTTTTCTCTATAAAAAAATTTTTTCAATCCAATCATTACAACTTCTCCAAAAATATGTAAAATCAATGAGGAGTAAAAATGCTTGCTTGCAAGGGCATTTTTGCGACGCCGTCAATTGACACAGTGCTCGAAAGAGCACAAAAGAGCGTAAGCTCTTAAGAATTTTATGAAATAAAATTCTGTATGTGTTAATTATATCACAAAAAAAGAAAAATGACAATCTCCGGGACTGTCATTTGAAAATTTATATCAATGTAAAAATCAGCGGTATTGTTATGCAGGAAAAAAGATGAGAAACTACTGCCATACCTGCCGCTGTTGAAGTATCCTTGCCGTATGCACTGGGGATAACAATTGTGTTAAGTCCAAGAGGCATTGCAAGAGTGCAAAGGGCACAGATGTAAATTGTTTCGTTAAAAGGAATAAACTTTGCAATCAAAACAAATGCAAGAGGAAGAACAATCAATCTTACAAATGTAACTGCATAAATCCCAAGATTTGTAAAGGTTTTCTTCATATCAATCGAAGACACCGTAATACCTGTCAAAAGCATTGCAACAGGTGACATACAGTTACCTGAAACGGTAACCAGAGATGTGAGCCAGTTTGGAAGCTTAATTCCGCTCAGACCGATTATCATTCCTATAAACATCGCAACAAACATAGGGTTTACAAAAGCTTTTAATTTTTGCTTTAAGGTCTGTTTTTTATCAAGGTCAGCAATTAAAAGGCTTGGTACTCCCCAGAGGTAAATCATTATCCACAAAGGCAGTGTGAAAATGAGATACTCATAGAATATTTCGGGGAAAAGAGCGTTTACAACCGCATTTCCCATAAAACCGAAGTTTGAAAAAGCAAGACCGTATGTAAAAATATTCTGTGTGTATTTATCCTTTGCAAGTAATTTTGAAATTAAAATTGCAATCGGAATTACAATTAAAATCATTACAAAGCTGACAAGCAGAATTTTCCGGGTTATTGTAATTTTTTCAACGGTAAAATTATTTATAAATGTGCCCATAACAAGAGCAGGTATGAACAACATATTTTCAAGCTTTGAAAGAACAGTTGCCGAATTTTCGGGAACGTGCTTTTTCTTTGCAAGATAATACCCTATTAAAATATAAGAAAACAGAAACATTGTCTGACTTAAGGTTGATGCAAAAATCTCCATATTATCTCTCCTTTACACCTTTTTATAAAACTCTTAGCTTTTTAGGTTTTTCCTTTTTTCTACTTTCTTTTTATTTCCGTCCATATCCTGAATATATACATTACTTAATGTATTTTCAAGTCCCTGACGGAATTTCTGTATATACTGAGCACGGACATCTGCCTGCTCCTTTTTTTCTTCCTCGGTGAGCCCCTCTTCTCTTGACTTTCTGGCAAGGAAATTAATTCTTTCTATCAGTTCTTTCATAAATTCATACTCTCCAGTTTTTCAATTACTTTGGCAATTGCGTGTTCCTCATTGCTTACGGTTACAAAGTCCGCGCAGCTTTTTGTTTTTTCTGTGGCATTTGAAACCGCAAAGCCGACATCTGCCTTTTTAACCATCAAAGCATCGTTATCATTATCGCCTACAGCAACGGTCGTTCCCGCCCCGCAGATTTTTGCTATTTTCTCTATAGCATTACTTTTGTCCGTACCTTTCGGAAGGATTTCAAAATAATGCTCGTCAGTACGAAGAAAAGAAAAGTTTTCTGCCAAAGGATGATTTTTTATTACTTTTTCAAGTTCCTCAAGCACTTTGCCCTCATCGGCAAAAAGTATTTTTGAAACATCCTCTTTCACATCTCTGTAGTTTAAGGTTAAATCCTCAAACTTTTCGTCGATGCGATGCTTTTCGGTAAAAGCATTTTTTTTGCTGAAATATGCTCTGTTCCACAACACCACTTCTGTTCCGATGCTTTCAAACTCTTTTTCTGTAAATTCAATAAGCTCAAAGGCTGATTTGTCGAGAGGCTGTGTCCGGAGCATTTCATTTTTGCCGTAGTCAAAAATTCCTCCGCCGTTTATGCAACCTGCCGGAACATCAATTTTAAGAATATCATAAATATGCTTTGCCGCAGAAGGAACTCTTCCCGTGATAAAGGTAAACATTCCGCCCTCCGACCTGAAGTATTCAATTGCATCAAGATTTTCCTTTGAAATACTTTTATCGTTTCTTAAAAGTGTTCCGTCAAGGTCGGTTGCAAGCAGTATTTTTTCAAATTTGTTCATTTTAATTTCCATAGCCTTTCCGCCCACAAACAGCAATGAAAATTTTATATTCGCTTATCGTGGGCAGATAAGGCGTATAATGGAAATTATGCACATCGCCGTTTCGTGTCACCGACACGAAAATTTCGGCGGTGCAATTTAATCCGCCGGAGGCAATATAACGTGATTTTTCACGTTATATCCTCAAGGAAATATGCGCAGGTATTGGCTCTTTTGCCGTCTTTGTCTACAACATCAAAACGGATGTAGCCGTCGTTTGGTACAAATTCAAATTCAACCTTGTTTTCACCCTCGGGATTTTCAGCAAGCTTCTTTGAAATTCTTCTGCCCTCGGTTGACATAACTGCATATTCGCCCTTTTCAAAGGTAAGATATGCCTTATTGTCTTCAACATAAAGTTCTTTTATGACAGGACCCATTGATGCGTAAAGATTGTGCTTTTCCATTGCATCAATTATTGTTGCATAATCAAGCTTGTCTGCATTTATCATTACCCATCCGCCGCAGGCAGTTGCAAAGCTGTGACTGTCGTCTGCATGAACGCAGGCAAGTTTGTGTCCGTCACGAAGGAAGTCCTCGTACATATGAATATCATACTCAAAACGTCCGCCTTTAGAGGAGCAGGTGTTGTAAACTTCAGCACCCCAGAGACCGTTGTAACCAAGATAATCCCTTGCATTTTCAAGCGACCAGGAAGGATGGTTGTAGCAAACAAGAAAACCCTTTTCGTTGGCTATTCTTATTATTTCAGATATTCCCTCGTGGCTGTAAATTCTGTCATAAGGCTCGCAGGTGTAGTAAACCTTTGCCATCGCCTCTTCACTTCCGTGATAGTCAAAAACAGGGTTGTAGCAAGGTGTATCAACATTTTTCGGATCTTTTGCATAAAGATTCAAGTGGCAAACTCTCATACGGTGATTTTTAGAAGGACGAAGCTCCGCAGGACCGTCTTTTATTGCAATTTCACAGGATGTGAGCGCAATAAAATCCTCATCGTTTAAGTGTGAATTATCAATCAGATGCTCGTGGTCAGTAAAAGCAACCACGGAATATCCGTTATTTTTATAATGCTCTTTTACCTCTTCGGGAGTGTTCTTTCCGTCAGAATTGGTAGAGTGAGTATGTAAGCACGCTTTGTAGTAATTCTTTGTTGAATCAAGAAGTATTTTTTTCATATTATTTCCCTCCGGACTTTTTATTGTATCACAACTCTTTCTCTATTGCAATATTCCGAAGAGCATAAAACCTATTAAATTTATTGCAAAATTTGCAAACATATGCACAAACCAGGAGGTGTATATGTTTTTGCTTTTATCATTAAGATAATTGAATATAAGTCCTCCCGCAAAAAGTCCCGCAACGGTTATTGCAAAAACAACTGCCGAAAACCATCCTGTCATTATTGCAATATGATAAAGGGCAAAGGCAGCGGCAGAAAAGATGTATGCAAACCTATCCGATGATGCTTTTTTAAGTGTAAGAAATGCAAATCCCCTGAAGAAAAATTCCTCAAGAAGTGAGTTGACAAAGGATATGTAAAGTGCAACAAATACAAAATTATCTTTGTTCACACCGATATTCCCCGTAAGAGCTGTTGTTACAGCCGAAAAATCAAAAACGTCTTTAAGCAGAAGATACGCACCAAGTATTAATACAAATACGGGTATGCAAAGGGAAAATGCAATTTTCATTCCTTTTTTATTTGCAGCAAAAAGCTCTTTCAATTTTATTTCTCTGTCAAAAAGCGAATACAAAAACGGAAGAGCAATAAACAAAACAATTTTTATCGCCGACTTTACCGGATAATCCGGCTGCCACACTCCGTCAACTATTGCCATTATTACACAACAAAACACAACAATTGCAGAAATAAACACTGTTCTTTTTTTGTCAGTCATAATAAATCACCGCGTTTATTTTATCATAAAAAGAAATCAAAGTAAACATTCACAAAAGCATAATTGACAAGGATTTTTTATTATGTTAGAATTTGTCTATCAAATATACGGAGGTTGTCATGTTATTTAATTCCATTTATTTCCTGCTGTTTTTTGCAGCGCTCATACTGACATACTACATAGTCCCCGACCGTTTCAGATGGGGTATTCTTTTGATTGCAGGTCTGTATTTTTATATGTGCTGGACTCCGGTTCATATTATTATACTTCTTGCCGTAACTGTTATTTCTTACCTTGCAGGGCTTGCAATAAACAAAGACAATCAATTACATAAAAAACTGATTGTGACTTTAGGTACAATTCTGTGCTTTGCTTTTCTTGCAGTTTATAAATACTTTGACTTCTTTATGTCATCGGTTTATTCACTTCTTGACAGCTTAAACATTTCCTACTCCGTTGTAAACCATACCTTTGCACTTCCGGTGGGAATTTCATTCTTCACATTCAAAGCGGTAAGCTACATTGTTGATGTATACAGAGGAAAAATTGTTGAAAAGAACTTCTTTAAATATTTACTGTATGTATCCTTCTTCCCACAGGTGGCATCAGGTCCTATTGAGAGAAGCACAAACCTTATTCCGCAGTTTAGCAACGAGCACAAGTTCAACAGGAAAATGACAGAAACCGGACTTTGCTTTATGCTTATGGGTTACTTTAAAAAAATGGTTGTGGCAGATAACATTGCTGTTATTGTTTCATCCGTCTTCGACAGTGCTTCAAACTATTCACCCATTATTCTTATCGGTGCAGCCTGTCTTTACTCATTCCAGATTTTCTGTGACTTTTCAGGATATTCAGACATTGCAATCGGCTGTGCAAGTGTTTTCGGATATGACACCAAAAAGAACTTTGACCATCCGTATTTTTCAACAAGCATAGTGGATTTCTGGAGAAGATGGCACATTTCCCTTTCCACCTGGTTCCGCGATTACCTTTACATTCCTCTTGGCGGAAACAGAAAAGGCAAACTGAGAAAATATATAAATCTTATGATTGTATTTCTGGTGAGCGGTCTGTGGCACGGTTCATCCTGGAGCTTTGTTTTCTGGGGATTTTTACACGGAATTTATCAGATTATAGGCGGAGTTACTCTTGATATAAGAAAGAAATTCCACAAGCTTATACATCTTGACAAACACGAAAAGATACATAATGCAATAAGTGTTGTTGTAACTTTTTCCCTTGTAACCTTTGCCTGGATATTCTTTAAATGTCCAACCATAACCGAAGCATTTGACTATATTAAATATATGTTCACCAATCCTTCGGGAACAGAGCTTATAGCTGACCAGCTTAAATCAATTTTCTTTGAACAGTCAACAACAATCACAACATTGCTTACATTTATTCCTTTCGTGATATTTGCAATATTTGACTACAAAAAAGACTTTGAAAAGTCAATGTCGGGTACAAAATGGTGGTTCAAAGCTTTGTTCTACGGATGCGCAATTGCTTACATAGTTATGTTCGCATCTACGGGAATAGGCGAATTTATTTATACAAGGTTTTAAGGAGGTGCCCTATGAAAGATAATATTAAATTTATTTTAAAAATTGCGCTTACACTCTGCATAGCTCTGGCAATTTTGTATGTGGGCAACAGACTTTTCTCAACAAGCTCCACTTATCACGGCATAAGCGCTTATAAAAATATGCCTGAAAAAATAGAGCTTACAAACTTCGGTCCCTCTTATGGAATGAGTTGTTTTGAATATTCAGATTTTGAAAAACAGGGCATAAACTGTTTCAACTTTGCTCTTTCAGGACAGGAAATCAATCACGATTATGCTTTGTATCAGACCTATAAAGACAGAATAAGCGACGATGCAACCGTTGCAATTGCTCTTTCTTACTTCGTTTTCTGTAATGATCCTACAGAAGACTCTCCTTCAAGATATTACAGAGTTCTTGAACCTGAGTACATAAACGGATTTACTCCGGAAAACTGGTTTTATGCAAACTATATGCCTGTTTACGGTCAGGGCGGTGCTTTGACAAGAAACCTGCTTCTCGGTAAAATCAGCGTTATTAAGTCTGATGAAGGCGATGAAGCAACAGCGCAATTAAGCATAAACGAAAAGTTGTCACAGGACAGTAAGGACAGAATTATTAAAGTAACCAATCAGTACTATATTCCCAATGAAAAGTACGTTGAAACCAACGAGAAATTACTCGTAAAATGGATAAAGGAACTTAAAGAACGAGGTTGTACTCCTATTCTTGTTCTTACACCGTATTACACCGACTACGCAACCGGCTTCAGCGGAGAAACCTTTGACAAATGTTTCACACAGCCTTTAAACAGAGTTCTTGAAGAGACCGGTGTAAGATACGTAGATTTTAACAAGGAATACGAATACTACACTCACAACACTGAGTTCTTTTCAAACTGTGACCACGTTTCAAAAGCAGGACGAATTGAATTTATGAAGCTTTACACAGAATATCTTAAAAAGAACAAACTTATGTAACTTAAAAGACGGGTTCAATCAGAACCCGTCTTTTACTATATTTTAAATATCATAATCAAGTTTGAATTTTTCGCCGCAGCCGTAATTTTCATAAACGTAGTCAATATCCTTATCGCCTCTGCCTGACAGACAAGCAAGGATTGAACCCGATTTATGTTCCTTTGCATAGCGGAGAGCGTATGCAACTGCGTGAGCACTTTCAATTGCAGGAATAATACCCTCATATCTTGAAAGAAGGAAAAATGCTTCCATTGCTTCTTCGTCGGATACTGTTTCATAGTGGATTCTGCCCATATCACGAAGATGTGCGTGTTCAGGGCCAACGCCCGGATAGTCAAGTCCGCTGGCAATTGAATAAACAGGAAGCGGTTCGCCCTTTTCATCCTGAAGCACATAGCTTGTGTAGCCGTGAATAATGCCCTTTGTGCCATAAGCCATTGTAGCCGCATGGTCGCCTACGCCTGCACCTCTGCCCAAAGGCTCAACGCCGTAAATTTCAACAGGGTCTGCAAGGAACGGTGTGAACATACCAAGTGAGTTTGAGCCTCCGCCCACACAGGCTGTAACCGCATCAGGCATAATTCCTGTCATTTCCAGGAACTGTTCTCTTGCTTCAATTCCGATAACAGACTGGAAATCCCTTACCATTTTCGGGAACGGATGAGGACCTGCAGCTGTACCTATGCAGTAAATTGCATCCTTGTATTCTTTAAGATAAGCCTCAAAAGCCGCATCGCAGGCTTCTTTTAAGGTTTTAAGTCCTTTTGTTACGGGAACAACGTTTGCAC
>CAZMHL010000020.1:0-17563 GCA_964566065.1 uncultured Eubacteriales bacterium | reverse complement strand
AGCCTTATATATACTTATTCCGACCTTTTGGCGTTCCGGACTTTTTTTACATCCCTTTTGTTCAGTCATTGTTTGGAATTTTGCTTATTACCTTCTTATAAACCGAAACGAGCATCACTGCCGCGCAGGCAACAGATGCAAGCTCTGCAATCGGAAATGCTGTCCACACTGCATTAAGTTCTCCTGTAAGTGACATTAAAAATGCAACAGGAATTAAAAACACAAGCTGTCTTACTACAGATATAACAAGTGCCTGAAAACCTCGTCCCAGGGACTGAAGCGTTGAAATTGTTATTATGCAGAAAGGAGCAAGAAGAAAGCTGATGCTTATTAATCTTAATGCCGGAACACCGATATTTACAAGCTCGTCAGATGCATCAAACAGAATACGGAGCAATGGCTCGGATACAAACTGAAATGCCAAAAATCCTATAAAAAGGATTGAAAATGCATACACAAATGCAAGTTTGACTGCTTTTAACAATCTTTCTTTTTTACCTGCACCGTAGTTGTAGCTTACTATGGGAACAAGCCCGTTGTTAAGCCCGAACACCGGCATAAATATAAAGCTCTGAAGCTTGAAATAAATACCGAGGACATTTACCGCAAGCTCGGTAAATCCGTAAAGGATTTTGTTTAAACAGAAAGTCATAACAGAAGTTATGGCACTCATTATTATACTTGGTATTCCGATTGCATAAATCTCTTTGATTATACCAAATGACGGTCTGAAGCCTTTAAAGTTAAGTTTAATTTCAGGGTTTTTGAAATAATTGAGCAGAATTCCGAGAATCATTGCACAAATCTGTCCTACAACCGTTGCAATCGCAGCGCCCGTTACTCCCATTGCAGGGAAACCAAGATATCCGAAAATAAGAATAGGGTCTAAAATTATGTTAATAATGGCACCCACACCCTGGGTGTACATACTGTAAATGGTTTTACCCGTTGCCTGCACAAGTCGTTCAAAAACAATCTGTCCGAATACACCAAATGAAAACACGGAGCACACAAACAGATAACTTGTTCCGCCTGTTATTACATTAATGTTTGTTGTCTGAACTTTAAAATAATATTCACAGGCAGTAAGTCCGAAAATGAGAAAAATTATATAACTCATAAATGCAAGGAAAACGCCGTTTTCAGCGATTTTATTTGCAAGCTTAAAGTTCTTTTCACCAAGGGTCTTTGATAAAAGGGCATTTATACCTACACCTGTTCCGGTTCCTATTGCTATCATTAAATTCTGTGCAGGGAAAGCCAGAGACACCGCATTAAGTGCATCGTCGCTCACCCTTGCAACGTAAATGCTGTCAACAATGTTATAAAGTGCCTGAACAAGCATTGAAATCATTATTGGCAGAGCCATTGTTATTAAAAGTCTGTTTACGGGCATTACACCCATCTTGTTTTCTTTAATCTGTTCCATTTTGTTATCTCCTGTTGTTACAAAAAGTTCGAACCCGGTGTGATCCGACTTTTATTGTGCATTAACACAATAAGGCTCCGGGGTACCCGACCGCAATCTTTGATTGCGTTATCGGGTCGGGTTCTTATTTTGTTATTCCTTTGTATGTTTCCTTAACATAGTTATAACTTTCAAGATTTCCTACGTCGTATCTTTTTCCCGGCATTTCCATTGCATGAACGGTTGTCTGTGCAGATAACCATGCAACAAAGCTTCCGGGAGCATCGGTCTTGCAGCCCGAGTCAATTGCCTTTCTTATGTAAGGAATATCACATTTTTTATAAATATAAAAAGGCGGAACACACCAGTTTGACTGCGGATTTTCGGGTTTTTCGGTCATTTCCAGAACTTTTCCGTTTTCGTCAACAACTGCCGCTGCGCTCTTTTTTATTTTCTCTTTGTTTTCTTCAAAATACCTCATTATGCAGGTGCTGTTCTTTTCTTTAAAGTACTCCGCAAAGGATTTAAAGCTGAAATCAAGAACGTTATCCCCTGCGATAACCATAAGGTCATCATCAAGCTTTAAGCTTTCAACTGCAAAATCAATATCCATAACTGCGCCGAGTCTGTGGTCATTGTCAACAGAGCCGTCATCGAGCACGGTTATGGGTGCGGAAAGCTTTTTGTTTTCTGCCCATTTGTTAAAATGCTCAATGTATCTGTGATTTGAAATCACAACATATTCATTTATATCTTCAATCCGGTCAATATCATCCAAAAGCCAGTCGAGAATTGTTTTGTTTTTAACCTTCAAAAGCGGTTTCGGAAAATTTTCAGTTAACGGATAAAGCCTTGTTGCGTACCCTGCCGCAAGAACAACACACTTCATAATTTTTCTCCTTTGTTATCTAAAACTCGCATCCGTCTGCAGTTTTGCAGAAATGAACGGAAAATGTATTTTTAAGTTCAGGGAATCTGCCAAGATATTCCTGTGTAACCTGATTTTTAATGCTTTCCTTTTTCTTTGGATCAACAAGCGCAATGCAACAGCCTTTAAAACCTGCGCCGCTGAATCTTCCGCCGTAAATACCGTCGGTGTGTGACATTATTTCGCTTAAAGCCTTAAGCTCTGTTGAGCCTGTTTCATAATTTTCAATACTGCTAATACCGCTCTCATAAGAAAGTCTTCCAAAAGCATCAAGGTCGCCTTTCTTCCATGCATCTACACCCTTTTCAACTCTGTTTTGTTCGCTGTAGTAGTGCATTGCTCTTTTCTTCCAGTTTTCGGGAAGCTTGTCCTTGTATTCTTCAAAAACACTCTCTTCCACATCGCGAAGTCTTGTTTCTTTGAACTTTCCGTAAGACTGACCAGAAAAAGCAAGAAGAGCGTAAGCCGCTGACTTTGATTCGTCAACCCTCATATTGTAAGCACTGCCAACCAGAGTCCTTTCAACACCGCTGAAAAATACTGCTATTTCAAAAGGCTTCATTTCCTTATTCAAAGGAATAAGATTGTATTCATCGGTTTTTGTATCAAGGTACAGAAGATGCTCTTTTTTTGAATAAATTTCGCAGGACTGGTCAAGCTTACCAACACTTATGCCCACATAATTATTTTCCGCAGACTGTGCAATTTCAACAACCTCTTTTTCTTCAAGGTGAATGTTGTTAGCCTTGCAAAGCGCAGACATATATGCAAGTATTACTGCGGCCGAGGATGAAAGTCCGCCAATGGGAAGTCCCCCTGAAACAAGGGCATAAATCCCTTTTTTCAGCTCATATCTTTCGCCTATTGCAATAGTTGCGCCTCTCAAATAGTCCGCCCAGTCATTTTGCTTTTCGGGAACATTGCTTATATGAAACTGCTTTTTGCCCTCAAAATTCATACTTGAAAGCTCAACTACGCCGTTGCTTGTGGGAACAAAAGCAATTTCAATTCCCTTATCAATGGCAAAGCCCGTTATTTTACCGTGCTGATGGTCAACGTGCGCACCAATCGGGCAAACTCTGTATGGGCAGAATGCTTTCTGCACATTCTCGGCACTCGGATATTTTTTCAGAAACTTATTTATAAGATTAGTCATATATCTTTACCTTTCAAGGTGTTTTATTTTAAATTCAGGTTTTCCTTTATCTGTGAAGTTGAAATTTCAGGTGTTCTTGACAAATATACCACCTCTACACCTTCATCTTTAAGAAAATCAAACTTTCCTTTCCAGTCATCCCCCATAACAAAAGTGTCAATATGATACTCGTGCATATCATTAACCTTCTGTTCCCAGGTTTCTTCGGGAATTACCAGATCAACATATCTTATTGCTTCAAGTAAAAGCTTTCTTTTTTCATAGCTGAAATAGCATTTTTTGCCTTTAAGCTCATTGAATTCATCTGTTGAAAGACAAGCTATAAGATAATCTCCGTATTCTTTTGCTCTTTTCAACAAATTAATATGCCCGTAATGAAGCAGGTCAAAGGTTCCGTAAGTTATAACTCTTTTCATAGTATGCCCCTTTCAGGTAAAATCATTTTAAAAAGTCCAATATCTTTTCAACTACTTTTTCCGATGCAGTTCCATCTTCATAAATGCCGTAAAATTCTGATACTGCTTTACAGTTTTCAACTATTTTTTCTTCTGTGATATTTTCAATAATATCTATAAGCTCTTTTTGATTCTGAGCTACCCAGAAAGGAGTTTTGTCAATATCATAATAAAACTCTCTCTCTCCCTCAAGATAAGAAGCTCTGTCATCCTGATATAAAACCGCAGGTGCTGTTTTTAAGATGAAATCGCTGTAGCTTGAAGAATAATCAGTTATAAGGAAATCGGAAGCCATAAGCAAATCTGCCATATCCTGATAATCTGTAGCATCTATTATTTTATCATCATAGTCCACACCTGTTAAACCGTTTCCGCTTTTGTGTGCACGCACCAGACAAACCCACTGTTTTTTATATTTATTTTCAAGGGTATTAAGGGTTTGTTTTAAATCAATTTCCTGAACAATCTGTTTTCCGTCTTTAAGACCGCTGTTTTCCCTGAAGGTGGGAGCATAGAGAAGTATATTTACATTTTCATCAATACCCAGCTCTTTTTTTACTTTAGTTATATCATCCTGAGTGTGATTTATCAATTTATCATTTCTGGGGCAACCCGCTTTAAGAAACTCTCCTGTGTATCTGAATGCGGTTCTGTACATTTTTTCGCCAAATGCGGAACCGGTTAAAATATAATCGCAGTTTTTTTCCTCAAACAGTTTATCATATTTACTGTATTTTCCCACACGGTCGAACAAGATTTTCTTGAATGCCCTATCACCATGCCAGGTCTGTATATACATTTGTTTCTTACTTTTATATAAAAACGGTGAAAAAAGAAAGCTGTTTACCCATATTTTTGAATCGCATAGTTCTTTCATTACCGTTCTGTGTTTATTATCCACGCATCTTACATAACCAGGAACTATACTTTTCATTTTTTCAGGTTCATTAAAAATCCACACGATTTCTGTTTTGGGAGAAGCCTTATGAAGTTTTTCTGAAATAGCTTTCGGATTATCACTGTATGTTTTCCCCGCAAAGCTTATAAAAACCGCTTTGTTTTTTTTATGTTTGGTTGCAGCCATCAAAAGCATTATCTGTTTTGCATAATGTTCAAAAAATTTTTTCTTGCTCATAATATTATCAACCTTAACTTTATTATTTTACCAGTTCTTTCAATCTGCTTAAAACAAACTCATAATCCTTTGCATCATCAATTTCGTTGCAAAGTGCATCTTTAACGTCAAGTGTAAATATTTCACACTTATCCGAAACCTCGTTAAAGGCATTCTCTGCATAACAGTTTCTGTTGTTATTTTCACAGAATTCAGCGATTTTATCAAACCAGATATTCCAGTCCTTCTTTTCGATTTTATAAAGTGCCTGAGCAGCTGCTGCATTATCAAAAAATTCAATTCCGACTTTGGTTACTCTGTCATTGTCAATAACCGCCTTAAAATCCTTTTCAGGCAGTTCTGCGGTTGAGCTCACAGTCATACAGTTTCTTTCGCTGTTTATAACATTTTTAAATACATCTCCGGAGAAAACCAGATCACCATGCATTAAAACGATATCTTCATTGTAAATCTTATCTTTTGCACAATAAATTGAATAAATATAATTGGTGCTGTCATACAAAGCATTCTTAACAAAAGTTATATTCAAAGGCAGGTTCAGGGACTTACAATAATCAATCAGAACTTCATCAAAATATCCCGTTGTTATAACAACATCTTTAATTCCGTTTTCTGCAATCATTTTAAGCTGTCTGCTTAATATTGTTTCATTGTTCAAAAGCTCTGTCATACACTTCGGATGCTCACTGGTAAGAACACCCATCCTTCTTCCGAGTCCCGAATTTAATATAAGTGCTTTCATATTTTCCTCCGTATTCAAAATTATCTTTTATTTATAAATTCAACTATAGTTTCAACTACTCTGTCACTTGCTTTTCCATCTTCGTAGCATTCATAAAAGTCCAGAATTTCCTTACAGTGCTCTTTTGTTTTTGAATCATCAAATTCAATTATAGCCTTATCAAGCTCGTCCTGGGTCTGTGCAATAATGAAAGGTGTTTTTGTAACATCATAATAGAATTCTCTTTCACCTTCAAGATAGGAATCCCTGTCATCCTGATATAAAATTGCAGGAGCATTTTTCAAAGCAAAATCACTGTAACTTGACGAATAATCCGTTATAAGAAAATCGGAAATCATAAGCATATCCGCCATATCCTGATAGTCTGTTACGTCTATTATCTGTTCATCATAGGTTATTCCGCATATTCCGTTTCCGCTCTTATGAGCACGTACAAGACATATCCATTCAGTATTATACTTTTCCTTTAATACGGATAAAGTTTTTTTCAAATCTATACTCTGAGTAACCTGTTTCCCCTGTTCAAGATTTGTTTTCTCCCTGAAAGTAGGTGCATAAAGCAATATCTTTACATCTTCTTTTATTCCGAGTGTACCTTTAACTTCAGCAACGTCCTCAGTGGTATAATTAAACAATTTATCATTTCTGGGACATCCAACTTTTAAAAGTTCACCATCATATTTAAAACTGGAGCGAATCATTTTTTCGCCGAACTCTGAACCTGTAATTATGTAGTCTGCGTTTTTCTGTTCAAAAAGCTCGTTGTACTTTGCATATTTACCAACACGGTCAAACAAAACTTTTTTAAACGGTCTGTCAGCGTGCCAGGTGTGAATGTACATCTGTTTTTTGCTTTTATAAAGCAAAGGCGAAAAGCAAAAACTGTTTACCCAGATTTTTGCATCAGAAAGCTCCCTCATTACAGTTCTGTGATTATTTTTAACACATCTCACATAACCGGGAACCACACTTTTCATTTTATCAGGTTCATTAAAAATCCACACGATTTCCGTATTGGGAGAAGCCTTATGAAGTTTTTCTGAAATAGCTTTCGGATTATCACTGTATGTTTTCCCCGCAAAGCTTATAAAAACCGCTTTGTTTTTTTTAGGTGTAAGTTTTGACATTACAAACATTACTTCTTTTGCGCGGCGGTTAATGTATTTTTTTAATTTCATACTCAATTCACCTTTGCTTTCTTTATTTTTTTCGTTATTGCAGAATATATTGTATCAACCATTGAGTTCATTTCAGAGGTAAGCAGTTTCCTGCGGGTAAGTAAAAATACTCCGCCATACACCGCAAAACCAATAACGGCAACAATAGCGCACACAAGAAAATGATTGCTTATGTACTTTATAAACAAACTGTCACAAACTCCTATTGCAAAAGCCGCTGTTGCACCGTAAAGGAGCGATGGAATCACAGTTTTCAAACAATAACCAAGTTTTAATCTTACGAATTTCGCACAAAGGAAAAACATCATAAAATAATTTATAACATAGGTTAATGTTACTCCAAGTGCAACCGCCCAAAGGCCGAAGAAATGACCCATATACGCAGTTAAGAGTATCAAAGCGGCATATATTGCCTGAACTACGGAGCGCTGATAAACCTTGCCTATTGCTCTTATTAAAGAGTCTGAAAGCTTATAGGCTGTTCTGAAGAAAAGTCCTGCTATCATTAATCTGAACGGCAGGATAACCGAGGTCCATTTTTCACCAAGATAAAACAAAACCAGATCCTCTGCACAAAAATAACATACTACCGATACAGGCACTGCAAAAAGTGCCACAACGCCTGTTCCCATATAATAGCTTCTTCTGAGCTTTTCAGTGTTGTCCTGATATTCAGACATAACAGGGAAAAGCACATTATCCATCGTCTGTCCTATCAGCTGAGCAAAATATCCCAGCAGGCTGTGAGCCTTACTGTAATTGCCCAGTGCCGTTTTGCCCATCGTTTTGTTAATTACAAAATTATCTCCGTTGTTTGCTATGTAGTTAAAAACTCTCGCTATAGTCTGTCCGCCGCCAAAGTACATAAGGCTTTTAGCTGATCCTTTGTTGATATAAAACTTAAAGCTTGTTCTTTCAATCAACAGAAAAGCGATCATTTTAAATAACAAACTTCCTATATTTGCGTATACAAGTGACCAGGCTTTAAAGCCCAGGTTTGCAAATACTATGGCAAATGCTCCGTAAAGAACCGTTGTAATGAACATTATTATCGCCATATTTTTAAATTTACACTTTTTCTGAGTAAGCGATTTTGGGGTTGCAAGAATACTGTTTATTACAAAAACGCTTGAATAAACCCTGAGCATTGTGCGATTGGGAATACTGAAAACACTCTGCCAGAAAGGTGCAAAAATGTTTATTATTAAAAATATGGAAAGTCCGAAAATAATATTAAGGGTATTTGCTGTTACTACGTCATCATCAGAAAGGTCCTTTTTCTGAACAAGGGCAGAGCCTACACCAAGCTGCCAGAAAATATTTGCAAAACCTACCAGAACCGTAATTGCAGCAACCTCGCCGTAATCTGATGGTGTAAGTATTCTTGCAAGGAAATACGTCATTACAAGATTAATCACATAATCAGATATGGTAACTGCACTCATCCATGCCATTCCCTTGGCGGTTTTAACCAATCCCTGTTCTTTAGCCATCACTTACTCCTCCTTTGTATATGCTTTTTCAAGTGTTTTATCTGTGTAATATTTACTTATTATCGCCATAAGCATTGCAATGTTTCTGTCATAATACGTAACAACGCCAATATCTGATATAAGTATCGCAACTATAATTGAAAGCAACAGTATATTTATGCCTTTTCTGTCCTTGCTGAGTACACCGTTTCTTATGCTTGCAAAATAAGGATAGTAATGAAGAATAAAACCGACAATACCGAAGCTAAGCAGCACTTCTACAAAATTATTGTGGGTATAGGCATTAAATATATAATAAGAATAACACATTCCGTTACCAAGGAATGGTTTTTTCAAAAACTGAGACAAGCCTTTGGTTATATAGTTCATTCGCCGTATTTCTGATACGGACATATTTCCGCCGAAAAAAAATGAATCAAACAAAGCTTCCATTCTCATACCTATAGTCTTAAAAGCGGGAACATACATAATAACCAGAATTATCGTTGTCATAACGAGCAGTATCATAAATATCTTTTTAACACCCGCTGCAATTCGCTTTGAATCACCGTTACTCAGGAACATAAAAATAATGGTGCCCACAACAACGAAAAGCGATTTTCTTGAACCCGAAAACAGGCAGACAGAAAAAATTACCGCTGAAATCAGTAAATACATAATCTTTTTAAAGCTGCTTCTTGAAGTAATTCCGTAATAAAAGGCAATTACAACAGAAAAAGTACACTTTTGAGCCAGAAGGTTAACATTACCAAACTCCCATCCGTATCTGGCATCATTACCTTTTGCGAGCTCTGCAAATTCAAACACATCTATGCCATAAGTGGTATAGAAAAGAATTGCTATAAGCACTCCGCCTAAAACAAAGGCTTTCAGTGCTCTTTCCATATCTTTTCTGTCACAAATCAGGTTAATGAGAATAAATGTAAGTACGACGTTTGTGAAATATCTGTATGTATATCTGTCTGCAATTTTTGAAACGGCTTCGGGCGTATACAGATTAGAAGCCAGAATCAACATAAGCATTAATAATGTCGCTACAAAGAAATAATTCCCCATAAGTGTAAATCTGCCTTTTACAAGAAGCCAGAAAGCACCAAGTCCCAGGAAAAGATACATACACAATGATGCATAAATTGTGTGACCTGTATAGTTTTCATAAGCATAGTTAACCGAAAGCCACAGAATAAAGGCAAACATTGCCATATCGTGTATTATGTTGTTTTTACTTAGCGGATTCAATGTTTTCATTTAAAAATTCCTTTATTTTAATTTAATAACTGCATCTTCCCACATTTGTGCAATTTTATTAATATCAAGCTTTTCATTGATTTTATAAGCTTCTTTACCCATTTTAACTCTTAAGGCTTCGTCGGATGCGAGCTTTTCAAGAGCTTCAACATAAGCCTTCCGGTCATTCTGTGCAATCAGAATTCCGTTCACTCCGTTTTCGATAAGAGCTGCCGCTCCCCCTCCGCCGCAGTCGGTGGAAATACAGGGAAGTCCCGTTGCCATTGCCTCAATAAGGGCATTGGGCATGCCCTCAAATTTTGAGGTAAGTACAAAAATTTCAACATCCTCAAGCCTCTTTGAAACGTCTTCAACACGTCCGCAGAGAATAACCTTTTCTTCCATACCCAGTTCTTTTATAAGAGCTTCGTATTTAGCTCTGTCGGGACCGTCGCCGTACATTTCGAGAGTATATTCATCATTGGTTTTACAGAATTCTGCAAAACCTTTAATCATCATTGTCTGATTTTTCTGATTATCGTCAAGGCGTGCCATTGTTGCAACTACTTTTCGTCTTTTGTTTTCAGCTACGCATTTGTAATCGGCTTCAATAAAGTTTGGAATTACAACCGATTTTTTCCTGATGTTTTCAGAATAATAATTTTTTATAACCTCTGTCTGGAAAACAAATCCCTTTGCAAGAGGGTACAGAAGTTTTCTTCTTATTCTTCTGTCAAGCTGGGGAGGATCGTATACAGGGTCGTTTCTGTCACAGCAGATTACTCCCTCGCCACTTCCGAGAAGAGATAAAATTACGTCAATATTGTAAATAGCATTGAAAGAAATTATTGCATCAAACTTATTTTCCCTTGCTATTTTTCTTATCATCTTAGCTCTTTTAAGAACTTTTGCTATCGGGTTTCCTTTTACAGAACAGTAATACTGCTTTGCATAGTCATACCCTTCAACCTTTTCAATATTTTTAAGAATAATAACACTTATTTCATGACCTCTCTCGTGAAGCTTATCCATAAGCATTGACATAATTTTCTGTGCTCCGCTGAATTTCAGTGAGCCTGTAACAAAACAAATTTTCATATTAACCCTCTTTATTACTTTTCAATCATTCTTCTCATACTGTCAAGTCTTTTTTTCGTTCCGATTTCTTTTGTAAGATTTTCAAGAATGAAATTTCTGCCCTTTTCACCCATAACTCTGAGCAAATCTTTGTTGTTATACATTTCAATAACTGCATCGGCAAAAGCATCGGCATCGTCTGCATCAACACAGATTCCGCATTTTTGACTGCTTATTATGCTGTCAAGTTCCGAACCTTTGTCAAATGATGCCAGAACAGGACGCTGTGCAGACATAATGCTCCACGTCTTGCTTGGAACAGAGTTTGTACCTACTCCTTTTTTGGAAATGACAAGTCCTGCATCTCCAAGAGAAAATACATAAGAAATATCGCTGTAGTCCTGAAACGGGAACAACTTTATGTTTCTGATATTCTCCTCTTCAAGCTCCGATATAAGCTTTTCCTTATATGCTCCCTCACCGATTATTATAAATTCAATATCTTCATAGCTTTCAAGTTTTTTTGCGACCGCTTTAAGCATATCAAGATTTTGAGTGTAACCCACGTTACCGCTGTAACAGATATAAAATTTATTTCTGTCAAGCCCGAATTTGTCGTAAAGAGGATTGTCCTCTCTGTCAACATTTACTACCTGATTTTCATCAACCCAGTTATAAATAACCTCAATTTTTTCTTCGGGAACACCTTTTGCCATTATGTTCTTTTTGAAGTCCTCTGAAATTACCAGTATTTTATCGGCAGATTTATAAGTGATATTTTCAATAACCCTGCCTATTTTCCAGAGAATGGAGCCTTTTTTTGTCATTCCCGTATTAACAAGAGAATCGGGGAAAATATCCTGAAGACTGTATTCAATTTTATATTTTTTAAAAGTCTTCAGCACCGCCATCATAAGTCCGTTGATAGGAGGAGTACTTGATATGGTAAACACGTCAACATCTTTAGCTTTAAGTCCGTTTATTGTGTTTGCCACTATACAAAGTGTGTACCTGAACGCTCTAAGAAGAGAGTTCCTGCCTTCTTTAATCATAGGAAATCTGTGAATAACAAGTCTTCCGTTTTCAAGTACCTCACATCTTTTATTCTTTATATACTCTTTTCTTACCTCATCGGACACTCCCCTTGTTGGATAGGGTGTATGAATTTCAATTGTTACATCCTCCTCTGCAAGATAAGCTTCCATCATATCCTTTGAAAGATGTGAGCTTGATACAGTCTCGGGAGTGTAATAAGGTTTAAGCATTAAAATTTTCATTAACCGCTTCTCCTGCTCCTATTTAAATATAGTATCTGAATTTATCCTGATTTTCCATGTTGTTAACATAATCAATAACTTTGTCAATGAGTTTTTTTTCTGCATTTTCAGGGATACAGCCTTTAAGCTTTTCCCTCATATCATCAATAGTAAAAGGACTTTCGGGATCGCCTTTCGGCACAAGTACGGTTTTTGAAAGAGCTTTTTTATCTTTCATAATAAGTTCAAGTCTTGCACCTCTTATTCCTTTTTCCTTAATTTCCATTTCACTGTCTTCAATAAGCTCTATTTTTTTCGTAAACTCAACAATATCCTCATTGTTTTCAAGTTCAAGGTCGGACAGATTGAAATGTCCTCTTAAAATTGCACAGGCAAGAGAATAGTGAATTGAAAACTTTGAATCTCCGTCCTTTTCGGGAACAACTATCTGTCCCGCAATTTTGATTGCATTTTTGTATGTATAAAGCTTTACACTTTCGATTTCAGTTGTATCTATACCTTTGCAAAGCTCAATTGCAGCCTCAATACCTGCGTGAGTATGTCTGCAGGAGGGATAAGGCTTGAAATAACACTGACTTACCTCCAAAGTTTCGCCAAGCCCATCGGTTATCATATTTCCGTCAACCTTGTCGGTCATTGCGTGAAACCAGCCTTTTTCACTTTCAAGAGGAAAAGCTCCGCCCTCAACGCCGTTTTTAACAAGAAGTGCCGAAAGTATTCCGCCCTGTGCCGCTCTTGCAGGATTAACCGGTTTTATCATCTGTCCGCTTTCGGCAATAATCATAAGACCGCTTGCCTGGGTGACAGATACTGCCATTGCATTGTAAATGCCTTTTTCGTCAAGACCAAGAAGCTTTGCGCATGCCGCCGCGCAGGCAATTACTCCTGCAGTTCCCGTTGAATGAAAGCCTCTGTGAACAAGTCCCGGCTGTGCCGCCGCAGAAGTTCTTACATAAACCTCGTACCCTGCAGCAATTGCTGTCAGAACATCTTTACCCGTAACCTCAAGGGTTTCAGCTAAAGCAAAAACCGCTGAAATCACGTGAGCACCCACGTGTCCCATTGCTCTTTTATGACCGTCGTCCATATCGGCACCGTGAGCATAGGTTGCATTTACAAAAGCCGCATTCATTGCAGGAAGCTTTCTGCCGTCAATAAATGCCGTTGACTCTTCCCTTCCGCCCATATCATATATTACTTTAACCACTGCATTGTTAAAAACGGTGTTTATTCTGTAGCCTGCATAAGATGCCGCAAAGTAATCCATTATAAGCAGCTTTGTATAGTCAATGTCGCTTTTTTTAATATCTTCAAATTTCAGATTATACACAAATTCAGCAAGAAGCTGTGTTGCATGTATCATAATTAAGACCTTTCTATCGCTTCAAGACATCTTTCGTAAGTAAGATGTTCAATCTGCATTTCTTCACCCTCTGTTGAAATAATTCTGAGGGTTGCACTGATTTTTTCAAGTGCCTTTGCAAGTTTTTCCTTTGTTTCGCCTACAACGTGAATTCTTAAGCAACAACGCTCAAGAGCGTTTGTTTCGGGGATTACGTCTCCCGGCCGGCTCATTACCGTAACATTTAAAACTCCGGGCATTTTTTCAACTTCTTCAATGCCGTTCATTTCCTTGATTACGCCCGATTTAAGGCTTACATAGTAATTACAGCAAGGATGTCTGAAACGGGCATCATCCTTTTCTCTGATGTCAAAGTCTGCCATACTTCCCGTAAGAGCATAATTAACCATCATTTCAAGAGAATTAATTCCCCACTGATAATCGGTTAAGATATACATCTGTTCTCCGCCCATTCTGAAGCCTGATTCAAAGAAGCAGAATTTACCCTCTTTGTTTACAAAGCCCTGAAGCATTATTACACCGTTTTTAAGTCCCATTTCCTTGAACATAGCCTTAACACCCGGGTCAACATCTCTTAAAAATTCGGGAACATATTTACAGGGGTACATATGGAAAACCGGAAGTGTTGCATCAACATACTCACTTCCCGAAATAACCTTGTGCTTGGTAAATGCCGCAGAAAGGCTGTAGTTTCCGTCCTGCATTGTATAATAAAAGAACACTTCATCGCTGTCTGTTATAAGCTTTTCAACAATAATTTCACCGCTTGCCGACCATTTAAGAGCTTCACTGTAGTTTTTAAGCAAATCTTCTTTGGTATAGCAAACATAAAGACCTCTTGCACCGCTGCTGTCAACAGGCTTAATCATTATAGGGAATACAAGCTTTTCAAGGTCTTCCTCTTTAAGTTCTTTTGTAAGCTTGAATTCAGGAACAACGGGAACATTATTCTTTCTGCTGAATTCTTTGAATTTAGCTTTGTTTGAAATAAGATCCCACTGTGCTCTGTCGGTATAAAATCTTGTACCTGTTCTTTCTGCAACTTTGATTGCAGGGTCAATGTTAACTTCTGATGAGCCTACGAAAATTCCGTCAATTTTCTTTTCTTCAACAAGCTTTGAAACCGCATCAACATCCTGAGTGTTTATCTGATAAAATTCATCTGCAATTCTGCTTAAAGGAGTGTCTGCATCTCTGCCTACGGCAATCATTTTAAAGCCTTTTTCGTCTTTGTATTTTTTAAGTCCTTTTGCATAAGCTCCTCCGCCCATAAGGAGAAGAGTTTTGTTTTTCAAATCCATATCAATACCTACTTTTTTACTATTATTTCTATTTCATTTACAGCCTTTTCGCAAAGCTTAACAGCTTCCTCTGCATTATCCGCCTGAGCAATAACAAATCCCACTCTGTCAGCTGAGCTGTTAATTTCAACCGCTTCATCACCGACGTTCCTGACGAATGTAATTTCTTTGATGCCTTCAATTTTTTCTGCTTTTTCAACATTGTTGATTGCAGTAATTTTTCCGCTGGGAACGGAGAAATATCTTATTGCACTTCCCTTGTCAAGCTTCTTTTCAAGGTCGGGCTTTTCACCGCAGGCAACCCTTATTGTTGCCTCAACCATATCAATTCCCGTTGAAAGAGGAACAAGGTGAGTTGTTATGCAGTCGCCGCCCATTCGTGCGCCGAGCTCTATCATTTTCGGTCCCTTGTCCGTTACCATCATTTCAACGTGGGCAGGACCGTTTTCTATTCCAACCGAAAAAACTGCTTTTGTTGCAACTTCTTCAATTTGCTTTCTCATTTCACCGGTAAACCTTGACTGCTGACAGTGACCCGTTTCAACAAAATGGGGATGTCCTGTTGTGGTCTTATCGGTAACTGCAAGAATATGCGCTTCTCCGTCAACAACCATAACCTCAACGCTTATTTCGTCACCCTTTAAATATTCTTCGATTATAACTCCCGCTCCTCTTGAGTTTGACGAGCTGTAGCCATAACCCTCTTTAAGTTCATTTTCACTGTTTGCAAGAATTATCCCGCGGCTTCCCGAATTGTCAAGAGGCTTCATAATGCAGGGATATTCAATTTTTCCGAGAAGGGACTCAAACTCTTCTTTACTGTGAGCAATATAATACCAGGGGGAGGGTACGTTATGCTTTTTAAAGCATTTTATCATTTCGCCTTTGTCCGTGGCATTAACCGCAGTTTCTTCAGAAACCGCCGCAAGACCAAGCTCTTTTCCCGCTCTTGCCACACTTCTCATCGGCATATCCGATGCAAGCGTCATTATTCCGTCAGCGCCGAAATCTCTTGCCGCGTCCGTTACACCCTGAGCATCAATTGTGCTGATATTGTAAAATTTATCTGCATATTTTATGCCTACGGCATTTTTATCGTAGTCAACAACGGCAACCTCAAAGCCGAGCTCCTTGCCTCTTTTAATTGCAGGAAGCTGAAGCACGGAGGCACCTATCACCATAAGCTTTTTCATTATTTGTTAACCTCTTCTTTTTTCTCTGCAACGTGAGTTTCGCCCTGTTCAACATATACATTTTTTCTCCTGATTACGTTCATTACCGTAACAAAAATAACTTTAACGTCCATCATAAAGGTAAGATGGTCAACGTAGTAGCAATCATTTTTAAGCTTTGCATCCTGATCAATTGAATTTCTGAAATAAGCCTGACTGTAACCTGTAAGCCCCGGTCTTACGCTGAATCTTTTCATTCTGTCTTTGTCTGACGGGTCAAGCTCTCTTGTAGGGAGAACGGGTCTCGGTCCCACAATACTCATATCGCCAAGAAAAATATTCAAAACCTGAGGTATTTCATCAAGGCTTGTCTTTCTTAAAATTCTGCCTATTTTTGTAACTCTCGGGTCGTTGTCACCGTTGTATGTAGAACCGTCTGAATTACGAAGGTCGGGAGAATTAACTTTCATTGAACGGAATTTATACATTTTAAACACTTTTCCGTCTTTTCCTCTTCTCTCTGCATTGTAAAACACAGGTCCGCCGTCGGTAAAATGAATAATCGGTGCCACAACAACAAAAACAACCAGGAAGCCGATGACACCGATGAATGATATTACAATGTCGAAAAATCTCTTAAAAAAGCACTTATACAAAATCAGTTCCCCCTTCTTATTCCGCAGAATTTTTCCGCAACGTACAATACATCTTCCTCTGTCATTTTTGTGTTAAGCGGAAGCGATACTTCGTTCTGATACACATTAAATGCATTCGGATAATCCTTAATGTCAAAACCAAGGTTTTTATAAGCCGTAAGCAGGGGAAGGGGTTTGTAGTGAACATTTGTTGCAATTCCCTGCTCCGCCATTTTAACTATAAATTCATTTCTGTAATCGCAATCGTTTCCGAGAAGTCTTAAAAGATACAGATGTCCGCTTGATGAATGTATATCATTATAATGTTCAAGCACCTGAACATTCAAATCTTTCAGAGCTTCGTCGTACATCTCTATGTATTTTCTTCTCTTTGCAAGAAGAGAGTCATATCTGTCAAGCTGAACATGACCTATTGCCGCAACAACATCGGTCATATTGCATTTGTAGTTTGGCGCCACAATATCGTATTCCCATGCACCGGGCTTTGTTTTTGCAAGAGCATCCTTTGACTGACCGTGAAGGGATAAAAGCATATACTGATTATAAATATAATCATTGTCAACACCTTCAATATCTCTCCAGGCAACCGCACCGCCCTCTGCGGTTGTAAGATTTTTAACCGCATGGAAAGAAAAATTTGTAAAGTCTGCAACAGCTCCCGTCTTTTCACCTTTGTAGGCTGCACCGAAGGAGTGTGCTCCGTCAGCCATTACAATAACTCTGCCGAAAGCCTTCTGAATTTCGTTTGAAGGTCTGAAAAGGTGCTTTTTGCTTTCAACCATTTCAAAAACCTTATCGTAATCACAAGGGATACCCGCAATATCAACAGGTATAATAACCTTTGTTTTCTCATTTATTTTTTCTGCAGCTTTCTCTATGTCAATTTCAAAGCTGTCCTTTTTTGTGTCAACAAGAACAGGCGTCGCTCCTGTATGACAGATAACTGACGCCGTAGCTGTATATGTGTAAGCGGTGGTGATAACCTCATCCCCCGG
>CAZMHL010000019.1:0-18406 GCA_964566065.1 uncultured Eubacteriales bacterium | reverse complement strand
TCGGTGTTTACCTTCCTGTTCAGCTTAATGCCTGCATTATGGTTGGCGGTCTTGTGCGCCTTGCACTTGATAAGATGAAAAAAGAAGAAAACGAAAAGAAAGCAATTGTAAACGACGGTGTTCTTTTCTGTTCAGGTATGATTGCCGGTGAAGGACTTGTAGGTATTCTTCTTGCTCTCTTTGCAGTGTTTGGAATTGACAAGGTTGTTGATATTTCGGGAATGCTTAATCTTCCTGTTTCAGTTTCAAATGTGTTAAGCCTTGTTGTATTCGGACTTGTCATTCTTTCACTTCTTAAATTCTCTGTGTGGAAGAAGCGTACGGCAAAATAATGAAAAAGAAAAACGTTATAAGTGAAAACTATTTAGAGCGCATACCAATGCGTAATGAAAGTATTAGCTGGACAAAGGATGAAGAGGGAGTTGTAACTCTTGAAACAGAGAATAAGGGCATTTTCAATAAAATCGCTCACAAATTCTTTAAGAAGCCGAAAGTGAGCTATGTGCATCTTGACGAAACAGGAAGCTTTGTATGGCTGCTTCTTGACGGTGAAAAGACAATATATGACCTTGGAAAAGATGTGGAAGTGAAATTCGGTGAAAAAGCAAATCCCCTTTATGAACGCCTGGCAAAATATTTTCAGATACTTGATAGCTATAACTTTATAAAATTTAAGTAAGACCAAACCGCAGAAGCGATGCACCGCTTCTGCGGTTTATTGTAAAAATAACAACGTCACGGCAAGCCGTGCCGCCTCCCTTGAAGGCTCCTTGTGCAAAGGGAGCCGGAAAACCGAAGGTTTGACTGAGGGATTGTAAATGTTAAAGAAGAAATATAAATGCAAAAGTAAAAGCAGAAAAAACAATCCCTCAGTTTTATCTGTCGGTTCGGTCGGCGATAAGAGATTGCCGTCGGCAATTGTGCTGCACCGACAGGGGCGAGAACCGGAACTCCGGGAGTTGAAGTGTTTAATTTTTATATGCGAAAAAATAAAAGCCTTGATTTAAAGCTGTTTATCGGGAAAAAACATGTCGTTGAATGTCGCCGGGGTTTGTGGTAAAATATATACAAAAGAAAAAGAAAGGAAAAAATAATATGTCCAGAAGTGAGAAGAACGGACTTTCTTTCTTTTCCTTTGATACGGATTTTTTCGACGGCATTGTCATAAAACTGCTTAAAGCCAGATTTGGTTCTGACGGAATAGTTTCTTATCTTTACATTCTTTGTCAGATATATAAAGAGGGCTTTTACGTTAAAGCAGATGAGGATTTTTTCTTCATTATGGCAGATGATACGGGTATAAAGCCTGACACCATAGGGCAGATTGTAAGCTTCTTATGCAAACGGTCACTGTTAGACGGCAAACTTTTTGCATCGGACAAGGTTTTGACTTCCCACGGAATACAAAAGCTTTATCAGCTTTGCATGAGGTCACGACAGCTTCATCGCGACGTAAAGGTAGAGCAGAAATACTGGGTTTTGAATGAAGAAGACACACAACCCTTTATTAAATTTACCCAAAATCAGTCAATCTCCGGGAGAAAAGACGATAGCTCCCCGAAAAAAGATGATAACTCCCGAAAAAATCTCTCAAAGGAAAGTAAAGGAAAGGAAAGTAAAGAAAAGGAAAATATATGTGCCGGGGTAATTGAGTACCTCAATTTAAAAGCCGGCACGAAATATAATTTGTCAGGTGCGCAAAGCCTTAAGCTGATTGAACAAAGATTAAAAGAGGGGTACACCTTTGAGAATTTCAAGGAGGTAATTGAAAAGAAATGCAACGAGTGGAAAGGTGAGGAATACGAAAAATACTTAAGACCGCAGACACTTTTTGGAGATAAGTTTGAAACCTACCTCAATGAAAACATAATTCGGAAAAAAGCAGAGCCAAGAACAAAATTTGTAAATTTCGGGGAAAGAACGGGAAATTACAGCGATGTGGAAAAACAAAAGCTTGCGGAAATGATGGAGCTGGCAAAGAATTTATAACGTAGGGCGGATGCCGGCATCCGCCTGTTATGACCGAAAAGGCGTTGCGATGTGTGCATCGTACCCTATGCGTTGCGCCGTTTTGCCTTAAAATTCATACGCCATATACGTAAGGGCGAGCCTGTGCGGCTCGCCCTTTTGAATATTATAACGATTCTGCAATATCGTAAATAAGCTTTTCTGTCTTTTCCCAGCCAAGGCACGGGTCGGTGATTGATTTGCCGTAAACGCCGTCTGTTACATTCTGACAGCCGTCTTCAATGTAGCTTTCAATCATAATACCCTTAACAAGCTTTCTGATGTCGCTGTTCTGCTTCATGCTGTACATAATGTCCTTGCAGATTCTTATCTGTTCAAGATATTTCTTGCCTGAATTTGCATGGTTTGCATCAACGATTACGCCCGGGTTTTTAAGTCCTTTTTCAGCGTAAAGATTTGAAAGCTCAATAAGGTCTTCGTAGTGGTAGTTTGGATGTGAGTTTCCTCTCTTGTCAACGTAGCCTCTTAAGATTGCATGGGTAAGGTCATTACCCGTGCTCTTAACCTCCCATCCTCTGTAAAGGAAGGTGTGACCGTTCTGACCTGCAAGAATTGAGTTCATCATAACAGATAAATCGCCGCCTGTTGGGTTTTTCATACCAACCGGAACATCAATTGCGCTGGCTGTAAGTCTGTGCTGCTGATTTTCTGTTGAACGAGCACCAACTGCAACGTAAGCAAGAATATCTGAAAGATATCTGTAATTTTCAGGGTAGAGCATTTCGTCTGCACAGGTGAAGCCTGTTTCTTTGATTGCTCTCATGTGGATATCTCTTATTGCAATGATGCCTTTAAGCATATCCGATTCGCCCGTAGGGTCGGGCTTGTGGAGCATTCCCTTGTAACCGCTTCCGTTTGTTCTTGGCTTGTTTGTATAAATTCTCGGTATGATAATAACCTTGTCTTTAACTTTTTCCTGAACGGGAGCAAGTCTTGAAATGTAGTCTAAAACAGAGTCTTCTCTGTCAGCGGAGCAGGGACCGATAACAAGAACAAACTTGTCTGATTCGCTTCTGAAAACCTTTGCGATTTCAATGTCGCGTTCTTCTTTTAGTTTTTTCATATCCTCTGTTAAAGGATACATTTCCTTGATTTCCTTCGGTATTGGTAATTTTCTTTTGAATTCACAGTTCATTTTTATTTCCTCCTGTCAAATAATTTTCTTCTTTCTGTTGAAAGGCGCATAACGTCTTTTAAGTCTTCTGTTTCATCAAGTAAAATCATATTCTTGATTTTTGTAAGCTCCGAAACGAAGCAGTCAATGTTTTCGGTAAGAGCCTTTTTGTTAATGCTGAACAGCTCCGACCACATATTTTCATTGATTTTTGCAATTCTCGTAAGGTCCCTGAAAGAGTCACCCGTGTAGTCTGCAAGGGTAGGGTCTTCGTTGCAGGTCATAAGTGCAATTGCAATGCAGTGTGTAAGCTGTGAAAGGAAGCCAATCATCATATCGTGCTCTTTCGGTGATATAACCGAAATCTTTGCAAAGCCTAAAAGCACACCAAGCTCTTTGCAGTAATCAATGGCATACTGCGTATTTTTCCCGGTTGGAACAACAATGTAGTTTGCACCCTTGAAAATATCGGGAGTACTGTTCTCAACTCCGTAAACCTCACGTCCTGCCATCGGATGCGCTGCAATAAATTCCACATCTTCACGCAACATAGGCTGAATGGAGTTCACAATATCCTGTTTTACACCCGTAACATCGGTAATAATTGTTCCCTCTGAAAAATACTTCTGGTTTTCCTTTATCCATTCTTTGAAAATGTGTGGATAAAGGGAAAAGATAATAAGCTTTGAGCCGGCAATTAAATCCTTGTCAATCTCCGTTGTGCCACAGTCTATTATATCATTTTTAATTGCATAGTCAATTGAAGATTGTTCCTTTGTAATGGCACAGACCCTGTAGCCTTTGTCTTTAAGTGCTTTTGCATAGCTTCCGCCCATAAGTCCGAGACCGACTATAAGTATTTGTGTATCTTTTTCAATCATCTAACGTCACCTCAATTCCAAGCTGTTTAATATCATCGAAAAAGTTCGGATAGCTTTTTGAAACAGCTTCCGCTCCGTGAATTTCTCCGCCTATTAATGTTAAAATAACCGCAAGGGACATTACTATCCGATGGTCGTTATGTCCGTAAAGAGTATCGGTTGCTTTGTGCAGATTTGACGGCTGAACATCAATTTCGTTTTCATAAAGAGTAATTTTTCCGCCAAGCTTTGAAAGCTCTTCTGCTATAGCCTGACCTCTGTCCGACTCTTTTATTTTAAGTCTTTTTGTCCCCGTAAACAAAGCACCGTGCTTAAATGCCGCAAAGGTTATAAGAACAGGCGCAAGGTCGGGACAGTCGGTAATGTCAATTGTTGCTCTTTCTTTGTCAAGAGCCTTTAAATGCTCTCTGTAAACTCTGTCGCCCTGAAGTGAATTTTCGTCAAGTCCAAAGAGTGTAACGTCTCCGCCAAGGTAATTAAAGATTTCGGTAAATACCGAGTTTGAATAATCCCCCTCAACTTCACCGCATAAAGCTTTGTACTGCTGATTGCCTTTAATATAAATTTCATTGCCGCTCATTTTGGCTTTAACGCCGAATTTTTCAAGAACGGAAAGGGTCATATAAACATAAGGCTTGCTTTCGAAAGGCTCTTTAATTATTATTTTACTGTCATTTTCAAGACAGGGAAGAGCAAACAAAAGTCCGCTTATAAACTGACTGCTCACGCTTCCGTCAATTTCAAAAACACCGGGCTTGAGTCTGCCTTTTACTTTGACACCGTTTGCCGACGTTTCAAAGGTCAGATTCTGCTCGCCGCAGATTTTCCTGTAAATGTCAAGGGGTCTTTCAAAAAGCCTTGTGCTTCCCGTAAGATATGCCTCATCCTCGGAGAGCAAAAACAAAGGAATAATAAACCTTAAAGTGCTTCCGCTTTCAATACAGTCAGCTGTTTCTGTTATTTTAATATTTTTGGGATTAACTCCCGTTATTGTGATTTCATCGTTTTTTACACTGCATTTTGCACCAAGGGCTTTAAGTGCCTGCAGGGTTGCAAGCATATCCTTGCTGCCCGATATGTTTTTAATAACGCTTGTACCCTCGCAGAGTGCCGCACAGAATAAATACCTGTGGGACATACTTTTTGACGGGGGAGCGGTTATCCTTCCCTTTGCAGCGGATTGTTTAATTTCTGCTATCATAATACGTTGTCCTTTAAAAATTCTATTGCCTCTATGTAACCGTTGATTCCGTGACCTGTAACGGTCTTGACACAGGCAGCTCTTATGTAGCTTATCTGTCTGAAATCCTCTCTTTTGGAAACATCGGAAATGTGCACCTCAACGGTTGGAATACTAACGCTTTTTGCCGCATCCAAAATCGCAATGCTTGTGTGAGTGTAAGCACCGGGGTTTATAACAATACCGTCAAACCTTCCGTAGCAGTCCTGAATTTCGTCAACCAGACAACCCTCGTGGTTTGACTGAACGCATTTAACTTCAATGTCATTTTCTTTGCAGTATTTTTCAATAAGTTCAACAAGGGCACTGTAGGAGGTGCTTCCGTAATGGGCAGGTTCTCTTATGCCCAGCATATTAAGGTTAGGTCCGTTAATAACTTTAATTTTCATAAAATACCTCCGTTATTTTCCCTGCGGTATTTTCAGGCAAAGTGTTTGCATCAATGTGATGATGACAGCTTGCCGTATATTTGTCAAATCTTTCATCATAAACCTTTTTAAGAAGCTCTCTGTTTTGCGAAAGAGGTCTGTCCCCGGTAGGCTTGATGTCGTCAATGTTTCTGTCAAGGAAGAAAATGAGTGAATTTCTCTTTAAAAATTCCACGTTTTCTTTTTTTAGTATCGCTCCGCCGCCCGTTGCAATAACCTTGTTGTTTAAGCCTGAAAGCTCATTTATAACCTCTGATTCAATGTCCCTGAAATACTTTTCTCCCTTTGAGCTGATAAGCTCACCCGGATGGGCATATTTTTCTGTTATAACGGCATCGGTGTCAATAAATTCCTTGCCTGTAAGCTCTGCAATTATTTTTCCCACTGTGGTTTTTCCGCATCCCGGCATACCCGTTAAGACAATGTTTCTTTTGTCAGCAAGAATGCTTTTGTAAATTTTATCTGTCTGCTTGCTGTCTGGTTCAATTTCTCTGAAATAACCCGAAGCATAAACCGCCTGGGATACAAGCATATAAAGTCCGTTTTCAGCCTTAATGCCTTTTTCCTTTGCCTTTGCAACAAGCTTTGTTGTAAGAGGATTGTAAATAACGTCTATTACCCCGGAAATATTTTTAAATTCATCAAGGTCAACGGGGCAGTTGTCTGAGCTTGGATACATACCCACAGGAGTGGTGTTTACAATAACATCCGCAAGAGAGGAGTAATCATTTTTTGCATCCTCGTATGTAATTGTATCCTCGCTTGCCCTTCGGCTTACTTTGACAATTTTTGCGGCACCTAAGTAATTTAAAACGTGATAAGCGGTTTTGCAGGTTCCGCCACTTCCCAAAATAAGAACGGTTTTGCCTTTGATTTCAATTCCGCTTTTTAAAATCAGCTCTTTAAGACCTGAAAAGTCTGTGTTGTAGCCGTAAAGCTTGCCGTCTTTGTTGACAATGGTATTAACAGCGTGGATTTCTTTTGCCGTTTCGTCAACAAAATCAAGGTAGGGAATAACCTCCTCTTTGTATGGGATAGTTACGTTAATTCCTTTAAAATCCTTTGACAGAATAAAGTCTTTTAAATCTTCTCTTTTTATTTCTTTTAATTCATAAGAATAGTCTGCAATTTTTTCGTGTATTTCTTTGGAAAAGCTGTGTCCAAGCCTTTCGCCGATGCATCCGTATATCATTTTTTCACCTGAATTGTATATTTAATGTAGGGGAGGACTTCAAAGCCCTCCCGTATGGGCACCTGAAATTAGTCCGACAGCCAGTCTGTGCCATATCTTAATGCCAGTAAATCGCAAAGTGCGATTGCCGTAACAGAGTCAATGACAACTCTGGCTCTGTGGAAAATGGCAGGGTCGTGTCTGCCCTGAATTTCAAGTTCTGCATTTTCCTTTGTGTTAAAGCTTACGGTGTTTTGCTTTTTATAGATTGACGGAGTAGGTTTAATTACAGTGTTGAACAAAACCGGCATACCGTTTGTTATTCCGCCGTTAATTCCGCCGTTGTTGTTTGTGACTGTAACAATTTCGCCATCTTTCATTTCAAACGGGTCGTTTGCTTCGCTTCCGTGCATTTTTGCAAATTCAAAGCCTTTGCCGAACTCAATTCCTTTAACTGCGGGAACAGAGAATACCGCATGGGCAATAACACCCTCAACAGTGTCAAACCAGGGCTCGCCGACACCCTTCGGAAGTCCTGTTACGACTGTCTGAAGAACTCCGCCGACACTGTCGCCCGCTTCTGCTGCCTTTTCTGCCGCAAGAGTAATTTTTTCTGCAACAGCTTTATCAAGAACGGGCATTTTTTCGCTGCCCAGATAGTTTATGTCTTTGTCAAAATCTTCAAATTCTCTGTCGCAAATGTCAAGACATGAAGAAATGTGAGTTCCTATTTTTATGCCTTTCCGATTTAAGGCAAGAGTTAAAACAGCTCCTGCGGCAACAAGGGGAGCGGTAATTCTTCCCGAAAAGTGTCCGCCGCCTCTGTAGTCCTCAAAGCCGTGATATTTCATTTTTGCGGTAAAGTCTGCGTGACCGGGTCGAAGCAGGTCCTTTGTTTTTGAATAATCCTTGCTGTGCTGGGATTTGTTTTCGATTATAAGAGTAACCGGTGTTCCCGTTGTGTAACCGTTAAAAACACCGCTTACTATTTTACATTCGTCAGCCTCGTGTCTTGAAGTTGAGATTTTGCCGTAAGGCTTTCTTAAATCAAGACGCTTTGCAATAAACTCTCTGTCGATTTTAATTCCCGGTGCAAGTCCGTCAATAACTGCGCCGATGGCTTCGCCGTGACTTTCACCAAAAAGTGTAACAGATACACTTGTGCCAAATGTGTTTTTCATTTTATTTATACATCCTCACTTTTTCAATAAGCCCGTTTGTGGAAATATCCTTAATTTCGCCATTGCCGACTTTATTTACCGTCACAACGGAAATGGTATCGCCTTTAAGCTTTTTGTCGTGCATCATTGCGGAAATTATTTTTTCTGTGTCGTAGCTGTGGCTTGTAGGAAGTCCCACACGCTTTAAAACGGGGACAAGTCTTTCTTTAACCTCATCGCCTGACATATAAAGCATACCGAGAGCAACACATTCGCCGTGGTAAAGCTCGCCCGATGCAACACTTTCAACTCCGTGACCTGCGGTGTGACCGAAATTCAGGATTTTTCTTAAACCCGTTTCTTTTTCGTCCTCTTCAACAACCGCTTTTTTGACCATAAGTGATTTTTCAATTATTTCGTCAAGTCTGTCAAGGTAGTTGTCAGCTTCAAAAATCTCAAAAAGGCTGCTGTCAGACGTAAGTCCCATTTTAATGCCCTCTGCAAGTCCGTTTGCAATCTGCCTTTTGTCTAAAGAGTTAAGGGTGTTTCTGTCAATTATAACTTTCTTCGGCTGATAGAAAGCACCGATAATATTCTTGATTGAATTAAGGTTAACCGCAACCTTTCCGCCAATTGATGAGTCAAGCTGTGAAAGAACGGTTGTGGGAATGTTGTAAAAATCAATTCCTCTCATATATGATGCCGCAACAAAGCCTGCAAGGTCGCCTACAACTCCGCCGCCTACTGCAACAACCGCATCGGATCGAACAAAGCCTTTTTCAAGCATAAATTCAAGAATTGCCCTGAAAGAGTCAAGGGTTTTGCTCTTTTCGCCCGGATTGATTGTATAAACAAATCCGTTTTTTGACTTGCTCAAAACCGCATCAACATAGCTCTTTGGAATGTTGCTGTCGGTAACAACCATTATGTTTCTGTTTAAATTTATGTAATCTTCAATGTGTGAAAGAGCACCTTTTTCGGTGACAATCTCATATTCTGCATTTTTAATGTTTACTGTAATCATAATCAGTCTTCTTTCGTTTTTAATTCGCAGTTGTTTTCAAAGCCTCCTGCTACTTTAAGCTTGTCGCAGTAGTTTTTAAGTTCTTCAAGCATTTTGTTTCCGTTTTCGCTTAAAATGTTTCCCTCGACCTCTGTGTAGAAGTAATACTGCCAGGAAAGGGTTTTCATTGAACGGCTCTTGATTGCATTCATATTAAAGCCGTATTTGCCGATTACGCTTATTGCTTTTGCAAGAGCGCCCGATTCGTGCTTAACGGAGAACATTAAAACAAAGTTGCTGTCCTTGTGCTCTAAAAAGCTCTTGTTCAATGTTCTTGAAACAACAGCAAATTTGGTTGTGTTAAGTGAGCTTTCGTTAATGTTCTTTTCAAGGATTTCAAGACCGTAAAGCTTTGCGGTTTCAAGACTTGCTATTGCAGCAATGTCGCCTCTGTCGGAGTTTGCAACAAATTGCGCGGCAATTGCAGTGTTTTTATAGTTCTTGGCTTCAAAGCCTTTTTCTTCAATGTATTTAGCACACTGCTGAAGTGCCTGGGGGTGGCTTATAACCTCTTTGATGTCCTCAGGCTTTGTGCCTTTTTTCGCCATAAGGTTTTGCTTTATAAGCAGACTGTAAATTCCGTTAACATACAAAGAACCCGAGAAAATAAGGTCAATGTTTGCGCCTACTTCGCCTGCATAGCTGTTTTCAACAGGCAGAATTGCACAGTCATTTTCTCCGCTTTCAACAGATTTATACGCTTCATCAAAGGAATCGTAGGAAATCTTTGATGAGTTTTCGAAAATTCTCTCTGCGGCAATGT
Organism: uncultured Eubacteriales bacterium; assembly: GCA_964566065.1. Taxonomy (GTDB): domain Bacteria; phylum Bacillota; class Clostridia; order RGIG6154; family RGIG6154; genus CAZMHL01. The sequence goes on along the minus strand of CAZMHL010000019.1, from coordinate 8,558 downwards.
GAGCAAAAGCACCTTCAACACCGCAGTAGGCAACCTTAAGTCCTTTAATAAGCTTTTCCTGATATTTTTTGGAAATGTCCATTACATCCTGAATAAAAAGGGAGTAATAGTCTTTCATTTCTTCCTTTTCTATGAAAGCAAGGTTTTTTTCAATAACCTGAGCTTCTCTTTTTGCATCAAACACAGGCATTGAGTTTTCAATTTTGTACTCTGCAACCTGTCTTGCAAGGTTCATTCTCCTTTCAAAAAGAGTTGCCATTTCCTTGTCAATTTTATTGATTTCACTTCGAATTTCGCTTAAATTATCCATTGTTTCACCTTTTTGAATATATTTAAATTATTATATCACTTTTTGGCTTTGCGGTCAATAGAAACAGCTATTCTTGATAAAATAAACAGCTATTCTTGATAAAATAAACCAAAATGTGAAAAAAGTTATTGACAACACAAAAACAATATGCTACACTTTAACTGTATTAATACACGTAATACAGTTTGGAAGAGGTGATTGAGTGTTAAAACTGGATTATAAAAATGATAAGCCTCTGCATGAGCAGATTACAGCGGGAATCAAGAAATTGATAATGAAAGGTGTCCTTAAAGAGGACGGGCAGCTGCCCTCGGTCCGTGATTTGTCTGTAGAGCTTACCGTTAATCCCAATACCGTTCAGAGAGCCTATAAAACTTTAGAGCTTGAGGGAATAATTTACAGCATAAGAGGAAAGGGGAATTTTGTTTCAAAAACCCCGGAGGCTGACAAAAAAACTCTTGACGGACTTTACTCTTCTTTAAAGGAAACGTTAAGAGAGCTTGCATACTTTGACGAGAAAAAAGATAAAATTTTAAATCTTGTAAATGAAATATATGAAGAAAGGAATGAGATGAATGATTAAGGCAAAGGCAATTGTTAAAACCTTTGGCGATTTTAAAGCTCTTGACAACTTTGAAATTTCTGTTGAAAAGGGAAGCATATATGGTCTTGTCGGTTCAAACGGAGCAGGAAAAACGACTATAATAAATCACCTTACGGGCGTTTTGAAGCAGGATAGCGGCTCTGTTAAAATAAACGGCGAAAACGTGTGGGAAAACGAAGAATTAAAGCAAAAGGTTCTTTGCATAAACGATGACTGGTTTTACTTTGCAAGCTTTACCGTAAAGGAAATGGCAAAATTCTATAAAAGTATATATAAAAACTTTAACAGCGAAAGATACGAGGCGCTGGGAAAGCTTTTTGACATTGACGAAAAAAGACAGATAAGACGTCTGTCCAAGGGTATGAAAAAGCAGGCGGCGTTCAGACTTGTGCTTTCCTGTATGCCCGAAGTACTGATTTTAGACGAGCCTTTAGACGGACTTGACCCCGTAATGAGAAAGCAGATAATGAACATTATAATCTCTGATGTTGCGGAAAGGGAAATGACCGTTCTTGTTTCCTCACACAATTTAAGGGAGCTTGAGGATATCTGCGACCATGTCGGAATAATACATAAAGGCAAAATGGTGGTACAAAAGCCGCTTGATGACATAAGAGGAGGAATTTTCAAGGTGCAGATGGCTTTTGAGGGAGATTTCCCCGAAAAGCTTAAAGAGGAGCTTAATGTGCTTTCGCTTTCACATTCGGGCTCTGTCCATACCGCAATAATCAAAGGGGACAGCAAGGATGCCGAAAGCAAAATAATGGTATATAATCCTCTTATTTACGACAAGGTGAGACTTACCCTTGAAGAAGTATTTATTTATGAGTTGGGAGGTTTGGGTTATGACCTTAAAAACATCATTGTTTAATAAAGGTATTTATAAAAATACTCTTTACAGATTCAAATGGGGAAGCTTTTTGTATTTCATTGCCTTGTTTTTTATGGTTCCCTTTGCACTTCTTGTACAGGAGCCTGCAAACCTGTGGGAATACTATCATTCTTCAAGGCACATGGGAAATATACTCTGTGCAAATGACTACCTTGTGTTTCCGATTCTTCTTGCAATGGCGGTGCCGACGGTGGTTGCAGCACTTGTGTATCACGGTGTTCACTCGTCAAAGCAGGGAATTTTCGTTCACGGACTGCCCGTGTCAAGAAAAGCAAATTATATTTCAAATTTACTTGCATCCTTTACATTGATGGCTCTGCCTGTAATTTTAAACGGAATAATTCTTTTAATAATGAGCTTTAATTCCTACAGCGAGTTGATTCTGCCTATAAGCGTGCTTTACTGGACACTTGCGCTTTTAAGCATTTTGTTCATTATGTTTTCTGTGGCAACCTTTTGTGCATACATTACAGGAAATGCAGCGGCAGGCATTGTTGTAAACGCATTTGTTCACGTCTTTCCTTTTGTGATTGCTCTTGCGGCTTGTGGCGTTGGTCAGGAATTTCTTTACGGCTTTGATGCTTCCGATGCTTTTATTGGCAACAAAATAATCGGAGCAACGCCCGTATATCATTTTATGACACTTGTCGGCAAAAGCTTCAATCAGTTTTTTACAAGTGTTCAGGCGTGGGTTTATATCGCATTTGCAGCAGTTCTCTACGTTTTGACATATTTTGTTTATAAGTTCAGAAAAATAGAAGCATGCGGTGATGTTGCGGCGTTTAAGTCTTTCAGAACGGTTATAAAATATGCGGTTGTGAGCTCTGCGGCAGTATTGGTTTTAAGCCTGCTTATATCCCTGGGGCTTGGCTGGACGGTTGCATCTGTTGCGGCATTTGCAGTCTGCGCAATAGTATATTTTTCCTGTGAAATGGTTTTAAGTAAATCTTTAAAGGTGTTTAATACTTATAAAGGCTACCTTGTTTTTGCGGCAGTTATGGCGGCGCTTATTTCATTCTTTGCCTTTACCGGAGTGTTTGGCTATGAAACAAGAATACCGGAAATGGAAAAAATTGAAAGCGCCAGTCTTGGCAGAGGCTACGGCAGAAATAACTATCAGCTTAAAGATAAAGAAAACATTGCTCTTGTAACGGAGATGCACAAAAGTCTTATTACAGACATTGCCGAAACAGAAAACTTAAAAGAGGACACGGAATATGATTATCTTTATGTTTCTTACAATCTGAAAGGTGAAAAAACACTTTCAAGACGTTATAAGATACCAAGAGAAGTATTTGAAAAATATATGAACAGAATGTATGAAATTAAAGATTACAAATTCAGTCATACAGGCATTGCAAATGTAAATGTTGAAAATGTAACCGATTTCAGTTTAAACTGCTCAGCTTCAAACTTCCACTACGGTGAGCTGGTAACAGAGGGCGCATCTGAAATCTTTACTGCAATTAAAAAAGACATTGAAGTGCTGTCATTTACCGAAATTGAAAATGGAACAAGCCTTATGATAGACATTTCTTTAAGCGAAACTCTTAAAAATAATAAAACAAGCAAGGTCTTTAAAGAAGTAAGAGTAATCGAAGGTGAGACGGAAGAGTATGCTTCAGAGTATTTTAACATCGCTGTTAACGGAAACTACAAAAACACAATGGCGGCTTTGAAAAAGTACGGATACTACGACAAAATAATAAAACAGGCAACGGAGAATATGTACATCTGCAAGGTTCCTGCAAACAAGGAAAAGAACACAATGATAATAGAATATAAGGAAGATAAGGGCAATCTTCACGAATTCTATGTGTCAATTGACGACTGCACCAAAATCTCAAAGGAAGATATGTTCAGTGTTGTTTCAGATATGTTTGTAAACCATCGCTATATATACTCATCAGAGGGCGAAATTTATATGCTGTTTTATGTGCCCGGCGAGGACATTGACAAAATGCAGCTGTCATCCGTTGCGGCAGTATATGAAAAGGACGAGCTGCCCGAATATCTTGCTGAATATCTGAAATAATTATGGGCGGAGCCTTTGCTCCGCCTTGACATTATAAAAAAATAAATGTATCATAAACAAGGTGATTGTTATTAAAGTTTATTATATTGACTTAAAAAAACATAATATTGACCAAAAACAAGCTTCGGCTTTTTTGAAAAAGACCGTTTTAAAGGATGCGGAAATTTTTTGTACCGAAAACGGAAAGCCTTACTGCAAAGATTTGTTTTTCAATGTTTCCCACAGCGGTGATTTTGTTGTTCTCTGTACTGCGGAAAAAGAGGTGGGTATTGACCTTGAAAAAATAAGGGATGTAAATTTTAAAATTGCAGACAGATGCTTTAACGAAAATGAGTCAGTTTCAACAAAAGAAGAGTTTTTTAAAATGTGGACAAAAAAAGAAAGCATAATAAAATGCTTCGGTAAAACGGTCGGGGATATGAAAAGTATTGATTCTTTTGAATTTTCCCGCCTTTTGCGCCAAAGCGGCTTTTTTGAAGGCTACGCCTTTTGTGTGTGCAGTGAGGATAAAACAGAAATAGAGTTTATCGGGTTGAGAGTTAAAAGTTAAGAGAAAATGTAAGGGGATGTAAAAAAGTCCGGAACACCAAAAGGTCGGAATAAGTATATATAAGGCTGTATAAAACTTATAGTATTTATAACTGAATGCAGGGGCTGTCTCAATAATCATTTTCTGTAAATAAATATTCAAACACGTAGGGGCAAATCACGATTTGCCCGCGGGACATTCGTGAATGTCCCCTACAGGATGAATAATTATTCATGGGTTTTGATTTATTGAGACACCCCCTTTTTAACGTTCCTTATTTGAATTTTTTTGCAATTAATTCCTTAATAATTTCTACTGTTCCGTCAACACCAAGGAGTGCCGAGTTAATTGAAACATCGTAATTTTCAGAATCGCCCCAGGTACCCGATGCATAGAAATTATAATATGATGCTCTTGATTTGTCGGTTTTTTTGATAAGAGATTTTGCATTGCTCTCGGGAACATCGTAAAGGCGCATAATTCTCTTTACTCTTTCCTCGTGAGGAGCATGAATGAAAATGTTAAGGGTGGGAACTGTGTCCTTTAGAATATCATCTGCACATCTGCCGATGAACACACAAGGACCTTTTTGTGCGAGCTCCTTGATTATGTTTGACTGAATTATGAATAATTTGTCATTTGTAATCACATCGTTCATATAAGCAGGTGAAACCATTCCGCCGTAATGTGCAACCGAAAGAGAGTACAGAAAGCTGCTGTGCTTTTCGTCTGCATTCTGGAAAAATTTCTTGTTGATGCCGCTTTTTTCTGATGCGATTTCTATAATGTTTTTGTCATAGTGTTCAAAGCCAAGCGCTTCTGCAACCTTGTTGCCGATTTCGCTTCCTCCGCTTCCGAACTGTCTGCCTATTGTTATTACAGGATACATAGTATTCCTCCTATCTTTGTCTTTTCAATTAAATAATAACATAATTTCCGGAGAATTTCAATGTATTATCTGATAATTTATGCAAATAATATTTTTAAAACCTAAAAAGGAGATGTTAAAATGGATGCAGTTGCTTTAATAATTGCCATAATCGGCGCCCTTAACTGGGGTTCAATAGGTCTTTTTAATCTTGACCTTGTTGCAACACTGTTTGGCGGTCAGATGAGTATTATGAGCAGAATAATATATATTGCCGTAGGAATTGCGGGTATATGGTGCATTTCTCTTTTGTTCAAAAGAGGATCAGAGAAAAGGCACGTTGAGTAAGCAAATAAAAAAAGAAATAATTGAAAAAAGCAGTTTTGTTTTTAAGCAGGGCTTAATGTCAAGTCCTGCTTTTTTGATTATGTGCATTGTCTGAAACATAATGCAAAGCCCCGAAAAACCGCAGATGAATGAGATAAGGCAAAGCTTTGAGGCAGTGGGCAGATGAAGAGGGGAAATGTAAATGCATCCGCAGGAAATTTCAAGCAGACCGCAGAAAAGGGCATTGAAAACATCGCTTTTTATGGGTGTGAATGCATTGTAAAATCCGCATATTACCGAAAAAATTATAATAAACCCGAAAATCCCCGGCATTGCCGAAACCGAGTCATTTACCGAAGAAACAAAAGGTGATGCATCTCTTTTAAAGACAAAAAAGGAAGAATTTGTACCTTCCGGTGCCCTGAAACGGAGCAGAATTCCCGTAAGCAGAGCGGAAAAAATGTGAACAAAGTAAATGAAGTAGCCGGTTTTTTTGTCGTTAAAAAGAATTGTTCCCACAGTTCCTATAAGAAAAAGAGGTCCCGCATTGTTGCAAAAACCAAGCATATGCTCCGCCTGATTTTTTGTAAGGTGACCGTTCTTAACCATATCGCAAATGCAGGAGGCTCCAACAGGGCTTCCGCACACCGCTCCCGTAAGAAATGCCACACCGGCTGAATCGGGCAGATTAAAAAGCCTTGCAATAAATGAAAGATACGGGGATATTTTATTTCCATAGCCTGAATAAACAAGGTATTTTGACACCACCATAAAAGGGAAAAGAGAGGGCAGAATAATTTTAAGGCAGGTTTCAAGCCCATCGGTTGCACTTTTTATGCAAACCGACGGAAAAAGTATTATCAAAGCCGAAAAAAGCATAAGAAGAAAAAGCTTTAAAATGTGCATAAGAATTCTTTTCAATGTTATCACCCTGTTATAAAAAGCGTATATAAATAATATACTTTAGCGGAGTGATATTATGTCTTTAAAAGAAAAGGTTTCTGAAACTTTAAGTATGCCAAAGGATATAACAATGGATTTTCCCAGGCTTATTCTTCTTGGGAAATCAGAGCTTACCGTTGAAAACTTCAAGGGCGTGGTTGAATACACCGAAAATCTTCTTCGGCTTAATACTTCAACACATCTTCTTAAAATCGAGGGGGAAAATATAACAATTTCCAATATGACTTCGGAGGATGTGGAAATAAAGGGAACCATAAATAAAATCAGTATGGAGTAGAGGTTACAAAATGTTGTCGCAGCTATTTTATTTTTTAAAAGGTTATGTTATAATAAATGTAAAAGGCGCTTATTGTGAAAAGTTTATAAATCTTGCCCTTTCCAAAAACATCTGCATCTTTGATGTAAGGCATATTGAAAAAGATGTTCTTGAAATGAAAGTGTCTTTAAAAAGTTTTGCAAGGCTAAAGGGGATAGGCACAAAGACAGGCTGCTCTGTTACTGTTGTATCAAAGGTGGGAGCGGTTTTCAAAGTCAAAAAACTCAAAAAAAGAGCTGCCTTTGTTTCCGGCTCCTTTTTGTTTGTTCTGATTGTGTATTTCCTTTCCTGCTTTGTGTGGCAGATAAACATAACGGGAAACAATCGCCTTTCAGAAGAAGAGGTGCTTTTGCTTCTTGAGGAGGCGGGTATAAAAAAGGGTACGTATGCAAAAAACATAAACACCGGGGAATGTGTCAGGCAAATAAGAAGCAAAAGCGGAGATATTGCCTGGATAGGTATCAGTCTGGACGGCACCAGGGTAAATGTTGAAATGGCGGAAACGGTTGAAAAGCCTGAGGTTGCGGATAAAAACGCCTTTTTTAATATTGTTTCAGACAAGGACGGAGTTATTGAAGAAATTTATGTTAAAAGCGGAAGAGCTGTGGTTAAAAAGGGTGACACCGTTAAAAAGGGTGATTTGCTTGTAAGCGGTGTTGTTGAAAGCAACACTGTTGAGGTGAGATATTTTAACGCAGATGCGGATATTAAAATAAGATGCTGGAGAGAAAAAGAAAAGGATTTTGACATAGTTGAAAAAAGAAGAGAGAGAACGGGTGTTGTGAAAAACCGCTACAGACTTACGGTTAAGGATTTTGACATAAACTTTTATACCAAAAAAGACCCTTTTGAAAATTACGACTTCAAAACCCATCACAATAAGTTTTTCGGCATATTTGATTTTCAGAAAATTGAAAATTTTGAAATGTATGAATATACGGTTAAAAATAATGTTAATGAACTCATTGCAATTAAGAAAAAAGAAATGTATAATAATATATTAAGTGAAACAGGTGAATGTGAGGTTTTTAATACCTGTTCTCTGGAAAGTGTAAACGGCAACAGGCTTACAATAGCGCTTACAGTTGAAACTAAAGAGCCGTGCGGTGTTAAAATACCAATAAATTAAGAGGTTGAATATGGAAAGAATTATAGAACTGGGAAACAATGAGCTTATATCAAACATTTTCGGGAATTTTGATGAAAATGTTAAAATGATAGAAAGAAAGTTTTCCGTGTCCGTAACAAACAGGGACGGAGCGGTTAAAATTTCGGGCGATGAGGACAAAACCGAGCTTGCAATGAAAACTCTGGACGGGCTTTGCGAGCTTGCAAAAAACGGCGAGCAGATAACTCCGCAGAATGTTAATTACGTAATGTCTGTAATAGTTGAAGAAAGCATTGAGGCAATCGGTAAAATGACTTCAAGCACCGTCTGCGTTTCCTCGGGCGGAAAAATAGTCAAGGCAAAAACCCTTGGTCAGGCGGACTATATCAAGGCAATCTCGGAAAATATAATTACTTTCGGTATCGGTCCTGCCGGAACAGGTAAAACCTATCTTGCGGTGGCTGCGGCGGTAAATGAATTGAGAAGCAAAAATGTAAACAGAATTATTTTAACAAGACCTGCAATTGAGGCAGGGGAAAAGCTCGGCTTTCTTCCGGGTGATCTGCAGAATAAGGTTGGCGACTCTACTCTTACAGTGGCACAACA
>CAZMHL010000018.1:0-18527 GCA_964566065.1 uncultured Eubacteriales bacterium | reverse complement strand
CAAACAACCCCTCAGTCACCTTACGGCGACAGCTCCCCTTACACAGGGGAGCCTATCGCTGCAGCGGAATTTCTCAACGGCAAAAGCCTTTTTTGAACCACCGGCTAAGCCGGTGGTTTTCGTTATACAATTAAGAAAAACGCCCGAAATCGGGCGTTCTAATTTGAATTCAGTATTACTGAGTAACAACCTTAAGTGTTGCGCCGTTGAACCGGAAGCCGTTGTTTGCTCCGGTTCCACCGTCGTTAAATGAAACTCTTAAGTATACCGCTTTCTGTCCTGCTGTTATCTTTGCTTTGATGTATTCTGCGATATCTGTTGTTTCTACTGTTCCTGCTGTTGTTGAAGTTGAAAGCTGATCTGATGTAAATAATGCTGTTGATTCTACTGCGGGAAGTGTTTTTGTTCCTGAAAGTGGGAATGCAACGTTATATGCAGCTTCCGTTACTCCTTCTACCACAACCTTTGATGCAGCTTTAATCTGGTCATAGTTTATTGTAAGCACTGCACTTGAAAGGTTATCAGCTTTTATTCCTGTAAGGTCTACCTTTACAAAAGCATAAGATGCTCTGTTCTTCATAAGTGTAAGATAATTTTCACTTGTGTAAGCTACGATATCTCCTGCTGTTGCACTCTGGTAATTTGGATTTACTGCTGCTGTACCTTTTACTTCAGATGAATACCAGGTTTCCGCTGCGTTAAGAACTGCACCTGAATTACCTGTACCCGTGTATGTCCATACAGGCTTGTATGTTTTGTTTGCTGTTAATGTTACAACTTCACCGGGCTGTACCGTTGTTGTTCCGTCTGTCCAGCCGCCGAAAGCATAGCTTCCTGCTACAGCTGTCGGAACTGCATATACATTTGCAGGTATTTCAAATGTTGTGTTTTCATTCTGTGTTACAGGGGCGATTGCTGTTCCTGAAAGAACATCGCCTTCGTTGCCTTCAAATGTCAAGGTGTACTGCTGAGCAGGTGCTTCAGTAGAATCAATTGTAAGATAAGGTACAGCAGCATTTGGAGCTGTATATATCCACAATCTGTTATACTTATTATTATTTGCGCCAACTGCTCCGTCTGAGCCTGATTGTGTATGTGTTATATACCATGTAATCGTTGTCTTACCGGCATCTTTCATATTTCTGAGGTATGAAGTAGCGTCAAATTTATCTGCCCATTCACCTGCTGAAGTATTAGTATTACCAGTAGCAAATGATACAAGTTCTGTAATTGTTGGTTTAGTAAAACCAGATGTAGCTGTAGTTGTTGAACCTTCGGTCATACTAATGCCGCCAAGAGTACTTCCGCCATCCCAACCAGAAGTAACATCATAAACCTTAATTGTTCCGTATTTATATCTTATGTACGGAACAGAAAGTTTCGCACTTTGAATATCAGGAATAGAACCAAGGTCTATACTCATAAAGTATCCGTTATCACCAAAATCAGATGCAGCAGTATTGATCTGAACAACTGAATTTGTGTTAAATGCAAGACTGGTTTCTGTTCCTTCATTGTTCACCTGATAATGAACAGTATTTGTAAATGGAATCTTCTGGTCTGCTACGCCGCATGCATACGCAAATACAGGGGTGAGGGTAAGATCATCATTAACCTGAATCTGCTGACCCAGTGTGTAGTTATTAGTTCCATCTGTCCAACCTGAAAGTGTGTAAGAACCAATAAGATTCTTAGATGTAAATGTTGTTGTTGAAGGAATTGTATATGAACCACCCACAACAACATTTTCACTTTCCTGAGTTCCGTTTGCTACAGTTCCTGCAGAGAAGAAAATTGTTTTTGAAGCTAACCAATTAGCTGTAAGAGTAACGTTGCCTGTAAGTGTAAATGTATCGTTTGGCTGATAGGTTGTTGTACCATCTGACCAGCTTGTAAATGCCATGCCACCTACTGCAAAGTCACATTCCGGAACTGTAAATATTGAATTTTCATCCTGTGTTACAGTTGCCATTGTGCCTGTTGCGGAAGCGTCACCATTTTCAAAAGTTACAGTATATGTTTTAACCCACTGAGCTGTAAATTCAACATCTGTACTACCAAATGTGAACGTATCGCCTGCAGGATAAGTTGTAGTACCATCTGACCATCCCGCAAATCTGTAACCAACTTTTTCAAATGTGTTAGCAGGAAGTGCGAATGAGTTATTACTTACCAGTTCGATATCTGCAGGAGCTGTGCCTGTAGCATCATTTCCACCTGTAAAAGTTGCTTTACTTAAAGTTCCAACCACGATTGGTGAAGCATCAGCGATAACATAAACTTTTACAAAAGCAGTAGATGGGGTATTTCTAAGTCCATCACCTGATGAGTTACCACCAGATAAATTCATGGCAAGTTGTACTGAAGTTTTTCCTATCGTTCTCTGACTTATAACATAAGGAGCAATGTTAGCATCAAATTCACCATATATATATACCGCACTGCCGTTTACTCTCGGGTCAGCAGAAATCTGTGGTGTAACCGCAATGTCACTTCCTATTGTGAGACCTGTGATATTTGAAATTGAATCAAACGTGTCACCAACATTAAACGCTGTTGAATAACTACCTGTTACTGGTTTAATGTGTAAGTAGCATGAACCTGAGTTCTGGAATTTTGAACTAAAACCAAACTGAGCTTTAAATGGTGTCATATCAACACTTGAAATGTCAAGAGTTGTCAAGAAATGAGAACCGTTATTTCTTCCAAGTGTTCCGGAAGTTTCGATTGATGTACCTGAATAAACAAACCATTCTGAGAATGTAAGATTCTTCGTATACACTGCCTTAAGTGTTTCACTAGCTGAAGCAATAGTATATGTAGAACCGGCATCAATTATTGTTGTTCCGTTATCTGCGGACCAACCTTCAAGTGCATAACCATTCAAGTCTGATTCTGAAGGAAGTGTTATTGTATCACCAATAGCATTAAGTGTCTGAGTTTCAGTTTTTGAATTGTATACTAAATCAATAGCCACACCGTCACGCCATACAGATGTAAATGCTACACCGCCAACAGGCATAGTATATGTTGCACCAGGTGTATATATCTGAGAACCATCTGTCCAATGCTCGAATATTTTTCCTCTGATTGTAGCGGTCATTTCAGGAAGTTCAAATGTTCTTCCTGCTCTTACAGATATGCTGTCTACACCATTATCAAATGTTGCTACCTCACCTGCTTCCCAAACTGCTGAGAACGTTACAGGACCTGAAGGCATTGTATATGTATCGCCGGGAACATAATCATTCGTTCCATCATTCCATTTAATAAATTCATATCCAAATACATTAAAAGTACATCCCGGTATTGTAAATGTCTGTCCTTCAGAAAAATTACCTACTACAGGAGTTGTACCAGTAACTGTAGAACCTGTCGGTTCACTAGCGACAAACGTTACAGTATTAGCTGCACCCCATACAGGATAGAAGATAACAGTAGCTTCTGGCATTGTATATGTATCGCCTGGTACATATGTATTCTGACCATCTGTCCATCCAAGGAAATTAAATCCAGGAATTTCAAGTGTAGTTGTACCATCCGCTAAAGCTGCAGGTAAAGTATTGTCAGGAATTGTAATTGTTTCACCTGCGTCAGCACGCTGTGTATTAATTACATTAGTAACTGTAGCAGATTCAACGAAGTATGCAGGATACTTACCGAAGTTAACATCTGTTGAAGCACCTGTACCTGTGTGATTCTTAAAGAACAATCTCTTCTGCGGTGAAGACCATCTTGCATTAACAAATGAGTAAGTAGCTTCACTCAAGCCATACGTCTTAATGTCAATTACATCTTTTTTAGTTCCTGCTTTATATTTGAGTTTTCCGTTCTGAACATCAAAAATGTTAACAGTACCTGTGTCTGAAAGCGGGAATGCCGAAATAGTTTCCTGTTCATTACTTGTTCCAAGCTTAGCAGTATCTGTGCACAATGTGTAATAGCTTGGTTCTTTATGATATACCGGTCCGCCGAAGTAAGTTCTTTCACCTGAGAAAGAAGTATTAACATTTGAAGCAAATGTATTAGTATCCCAGTCATAAAGTCTTGCTACATTATCTAGGAATCCATCAGAATCGGCATTTGTGATAACAATATCACCGACGTCAAGAGTTTCAACAACCTGAAGAACTGTTGTTGTATCGGTTGAAGATTTTTTCAAGGTTTCATTATCTTCGCTAAGGATTATTGATGTAGTTTTTGCATCGGTATCCATAAGGCAAAGCTTATAACCAACTTCTTCATCACCGTCTTCATTCTTATATACGGTTCTCAAGATTTTTTCAACAAATCTCGGAGGTGCGTATTCGTCAAAGGATCCAACAAGACTGTTATCTACACTGTCTTTTACTTCTACATAAACAACAGGTGTAATTGAGAATTTACCAATTGTATAATAGTCACCTTTATGGTTAACTTCTTCGCCAAGGGTAAGATGTGTAGATTTGTAATTTTCAAAATCATCAACCTTAGTAGGTACATAGAAAATTGACAATTTTGAAGTGCTATGCGGCATTACAGGATACTTTTTGCCTGAATCTGAGAAATAACCTGATTTAAGGTAAAGGGTTACATTCTCGAATTTGCGGTAAAGGGTCTCATCTTCATCTTCATCCGCACCAAGGTAAGCAGTATCAATATAGTCAATTTCATTATTATCGTTAAGAGAATATAATATTGGCTGATGTTTTACTCTTGGTCCTCTTTCAAAAAGCTGACAAGCAGGATCAACATCATTAGCTAAAGCGGAATTTTCAACAAATGTGCTGTATGCTTTAGTTGTTTTACCGTCGAGAATGAATGTTTCAGCAAGACGGTATGTTGTAGTTTCATTTTCTTTCGGTTTTACGATAAGTACATCAATATCTCTTGAAAGGCTTGATCTTCCCGATTTGCCAATAGATACAAGATAAGCGACAGATTTACCGCCGGCAGTCGCTACTTTTTCCGCATACGCTACATCACCGAAAACATCATAATAAACTGTAACCTGCTCACCAAGAACAATCTCGTCCATATCAATACGTTCGCCGGCATTATAGTCTTTTGTTCCGATTGTTAATACTTTTTCACCGTTGTGTTTTGCAGAAATAATAACATTCTGTGATTTTCTTGCGACTTTAATTTTAACAACTCTGCCATCGGCACTCTGTGCAACAGAGAGAACATCCCACTGCTTCAAATCTGCAATATCAAGTTTATTGCCTGCTGCATCTGTAATAGCATAATACATAGCATTTGCAGAATGATTAAGGTCAATATTGCAAGCAGCGTCATCGATATCATATATGTATCTGTCGTCTACATTAACAGTGTCAACGATTGTGGTGTTATATTCATAAATAAATGCAACATCGTAATCATTTGAACCACCGTTGTTAAGGAACACAATTTCACCGTTGTTAAGAAGACCTCTGTTGTTGAATGTGTCACCATGGAACCATTCTTTATAGATCTCTGATGAATTGTAAGCCTTATCATTAAACAAAACTGCTGTTGAAGGGCTGATTGTTATTGTATCAATGTTGTCATTATCATCCCAATATGAAATAATAACATTACTGCCTGATTTTCTGACATCGCTGATATCTTCATAAGGAAGCACGAAAACACTGTTTTTCTTACCAATCAAGCCAACATAAATAAGTTCTTTTCTTCCTTCGTCATCATAGTAAAAAGCTCTTACATTATAACCAAGGTAGTCATAAACCGCTTCATCGGCATTATCATTATAATAAAGTGTATTTCCAATTCTTGCAGTGCCGCGTTCTGCTGAAACACCGGGAAGAATTGAAGCAGCATCGTTTGCCGTTAAAACACCTTCAACCTCATAAATGTTATGCTTTTCTGACAAAATTGATTTTGTTTCATTCATCTGCCAGAAGGTTTCACCTGTAAGCTGAGAAGTTGATGTAACTTCAAACAAAGGTGCTGTAAAAGCATTGAAAAGAAGCTGACATGCAGTTTCATAAGTCATAATACCGTCATTGTTTGCAGGGTCGAGGCTGTCATACAAGCCAAGGCTTGTAGCCAGAACTCTGTAAGATGAAGGGTATTCACCTGTATGAAGTGCATATTCTTTATAGCCTGCCGCATTGATTACTACAGCAAGACCTTCATCGAATGTAATATAGTCATCCGGTTTGAAGGTTAAATCATACTCGTCATAGGTAAGCACGTCGAGAGCAGCTGCTAAAAGTATTGTTTTGTAATACTTATGTGAACTGTCAATATCTGTATATCTGAGTTCTGTTGTGCCTGAAACATCAAGATCGCTGTAACGATGAAGTCTCATGGCATATTCAACGAATTCTGCTCTTGAAATACTTTCACTCATGCTTGCAGGGAACTCATCCCCTTCTTTGAAAACACCGAGTTTAACAAGAAGATGTACGATGTCAAACTGTGGGTCTTCAACATCCACAATGTCTGCTACGGTAAGCGGTGCAGCAGAAACCACACCTACCATAGTAGTGAAAATCATGGAAAACACGAGCATAAGTGAAATTAAACACTTAATTGTCTTGTTCATAGATTTTCTCCTTTTAATTAATATTTTTTTTATCATACTGTTTACCAAATTTGTTTATTATCTGTTTGATTATTTCTCAATTTTAGAAATAACAGTAACTGTAGGAGCAAATTCTGAATCTGCACTGAATGCATAGAAGCAAGGCATCTGTCTTACTGCTTCATTTGGAACAAATTCAATCTTTACTGCAACTTTACCTTCAAGCTGTGACAAACATTCACGAATGTCAAGTCTGATCTGATTATATTCTGTATTTGCAGAAACCTGGGTAGCAGAAATCGGTTCTGCGTCAGACTGAGGGATTGTATTTGCTGAAAGTTTATTATCTCTTACAAGATAAACATTAAGAGTGCCGTCAACAGTTGCTCTTCCGGTAAGTGTAAGGAATGCATTTGAAAGATTTCCTTCATATTCTTTAACATCGGTCATATAATACATATTTGATGTTCTGAAACCATCAAGTGTACCAAATGTATTAAGTTCAACACCTGCATTATGTTTGTTAAGTGCAGAAGAATAAAGTGAACCGCTTGTTGTGAGAAGAGTTCTTAATGTTGTAGGAACATAGTCATAAACATTCGTGATATACTGCTTCATACCATCGAAAGAAATTTCTCCCGGAGGAGTTGTAATTTCAACATAAGCTTTAGTATGGAAATTAGTAACACGTGTGGCATCCATTGTAGAATTACCGCTTGCAATGTTTGTCATTCTGAAATAAAGTGTATCAGCACCTTCTTTGAACTTAGTTGAAACATATTCAGTGATATCAATAGGTTCAGGATAAAATCCTGCACTTACAGCTGATGCTGTCGCGGAATAAGATTTACTTGCCACCAAAGTACCGTTCGGAACCTTTTCTGTTTTAAATTCCACACCCTCAGCAGGAACATCTGCAAAGAGATTATATTCTTCTTCAGTAATATGATAAATTGCAATGACACCGGCATTGTTGAATTTAGTAGTATTGAAGTAGAAGTTAGCAGCAGAAACACCTTCAACCCCCGAAATATCCACCTTGGCGTAGTAATCGGATCTTGGGTAGTTTCTGAAAAGATTTTTCTGACCGGTAGGATTTTTTGTTGCCGTACCAACTTCCGCACCGCTTGTAGCAGTAGCGAAATAGATTGACTCAACAAGATTGAGTTTTGTGATTTTAGGTTCTCTCTTCATTGTTACAACATTTTCATTTGAATCGTATATAGTTGAAATGTTAAGAGAATCAGCAACCAAATCTATCGGAACAAAAATTTCATCATTGAGCAGATAAGGTGCTACCTTGAGCTCTTTCATTTCTGTACCGACTTTTGCTACAGGTTCACCAACCTGCATAACGATTTTCACATCGTCTTCAGTTGTAATAATGATTGTGTAATCCTCTTCATCAACTACAACCTTCGCCTTAAACAGCTCATAAATCTGCTGCATAGGCACACACACTGTTCCGTTAACAAGAACAGGGTCTGTTGCAAATGACAATTCAATGCCTTCTATGATAACCCTTGTATAGTTACTGCTTGCAGAAGCAGTGAACACACAAGTTGAGAAAAGCATTACCAATGTCAAAGCAACAGCAAGTAATTTTTTCATATTTTTCATTTGGTCTCCCCCTTTTTATTTAAACCACGACAAGGGCAAAGGGTTTCTGACCTTTGTCCTTATCAAGTTCATACAATATTAAATTAACCTTTTACTGCACCTGCTGTCATACCTTTTACAAAGTATTTATTCAGGAACAAATAGATAATAATCATAGGAAGCGATGATATAACTGCCCCTGCCATAACAAGGTTCCAAGAAGCCGCCGCATCCGAGCTGCCTGCCAAAGCTTTAAGTCCAACAGGAAGTGTTCTCTGTTCCGGATTTGCCAAAGTAACAATCATAGGCATCAAATAGTCGTTCCATGAACTCTGGAATGAAAGAATACCGATTGTTGCCATAACAGGTTTAAGAAGCGGTAAGATAATTCTGAAGAATATACCAAGGAATGTACATCCGTCAATCTCTGCTGCTTCGTCCATCTCTTTCGGAAGTGAGAAGATAAACGATCTTACAAGGAAGATGTTTGTGATTGAAGATCCAAAGAAGTGCATTATGATAAGTCCCCAGAGAGAAGTATTCAAATGCAAAGCTTTAAGAATCTGAAGTGTCGGATACATTGAAGAAGTACCGAGTGTTACGAACATCATACCTGTTTTAATACCAAAGATAACATTCTTACCCGGGAACTCAGCTCTTGCAAAAATATAACCGTTAATAGCAGAGAAGATAAGTCCTATCATTACATTGAAGAAGCAGTAGTAAACACTGTTCCATGTATATTTAGCAAAGTTTGCAACTGTCCAAGCCTGTTTGTAGTTATCAAATGTCCACTCGGTCGGCCAGAAATTCATTCCGGCAAGAATTTCCATATTACTCTTAAATGAATTTACAAATTCAAATATAACAGGGAAAATTACCAGGAACAATAATGCCAACAGAAACACATACGACAGGATGACAGAAAGGTCAAATCTTTTTTTATTCTTTCTCATTTTATGTAATATTCCTTTCTACAAATTAATATACATCGTTCGCTTTTCTTGAAACTCTCAAGTAAAGAACTGTAACTCCGGCAACGATGAATGAAACAATAACACCCATTGCAGATGCATAACCGTACTGTGGAATAGTTCCTGATGCTTCAAAGTATGCCTGATAGATATAAAGCATAACAACGTTTGTCTGGTTAGCAGGACCGCCGTTTGTCAAAAGCATTACAGACTGATATGCTTTCAAACCGTTTACGATTGCAAGCATAAGAATAATTCTTATTGTAGGAGCAATCATAGGAACAGTAATCTTTAAGAACTGCTGAATTTTATTTGCACCGTCAAGGTCTGCTGCCTCGTACATATCTTCAGGAATATTCTGAATACCTGCCATAAAGAACAACATATTTGTTGAGAAGCCAAGCCAGAATGAATGTAATATAATTACTGAGAAGGCAGACCACTTATCAGCAAACCAGTTGTGCGGTTCACTTAAAACTCCTATTGCCATAAGAGCATTATTAACAACGCCGTTAAATGAGCTGAACATAAAAGTGAAAATCAAGCAGGATACTACGGAGCCGAGCATATGAGGCATATAATAACCAACCGAGAATATTCTTTTAAACTTAATCTTATCACTTGAAAGCATAACCGCAAGAATAAGAGCAAGCGGAATTTCAACAATAAGTTTAGGAAGTGCAACAAGGAATGTGTTACCTACACTCTTCCAATATGCTGCATCCTGGAAAAGACGGATAAAGTTGTCAAGACCAATAAACACTGTATTGGCATCGACACCGTCATAACGGTAAAATGCGTATCTTACAACCCAGAGAATCGGGTAGATTGAAAATACAAAAAATCCGATAATACTCGGTGACAACATTAAGTATGAGGATACAACCTGTTGTTTTTTGTACTTCTTTTTAACCTTGACCTTTTTAGTAGCATCAGCTGTTTTCGTTAAAGCCAAAATCATTTCCTCCTTTAAGTCAATTTATACAATTAATGTATATGAAAGAGGTTTGTTGAAAAATGTACAAACTCTTCCTTAATTTTATATATAAATTTTAACACAAGAATTTATATTTGTAAAGTTTATTTTTTAACATCTTTTTCAAATATTATATTAAATTGTAGAAAATCGACAAAAAAAATGTTTATTTTTTGTGAACATCTTGTGTAATTAGTATGTTTTGCACGAAAAATGTTTTCTGTTATAGTTGAAGATGCACAAAAAAAACGAAGCGATAAAATCGCTTCGTTTTAATTTTGCTTTTTAATTATTTAACATAAATTGATTTGTCAATTGTGCCGTCCTTGATACCCTGTTTCAAAGCCTTAGTGTATGTATCATTAAGTTCGGGTAAGTACTTAGATGCATCAATTGATGTATCCTGCCATACGTACTGAGCTTTTGTGCCTGAAGATTCGCCTTCAAGTGAAAGTGAAGGAGACGGTCTTCTTTCAATGTTCTGACCTTTTACAAGGTTAGCGAACTGTGCCCACTGAACAGGGAACTTTGATTCGTCAGCTTTATCAGAAACGCCCGCTCTGATCGGAACATAGAAGCCTTTTTCATAAAGGTCGAGGCAAACTTCTTCGCCAAGCAACCAAGTGTAAACTTTCATAACCTTTTCAGGACATTCATTAGCTGTTTTTGAAATCATATAACCTGAAGATCTTGAAGATGGGTTCTGGAATCTATCATAGCCATCATATACAGGAACAGGAGCAACTGCCCAATCGCAGGTTGCCGGGAACTGATCTGTGAGGACACCAACGTCCCAGGATGCACCCATAAACATACCGATTCTGCCTGCTGCAAACTGTGCTCTCATTGTGTCGTTGTCAAGAGATTCAGCACCGGGGAATGTAGCACCTGAATTTTTAACAGCTTTTACAAAATCAATGTATTCAAGCCAGTGATCTGTATATGTATAAGTTTCTTTATTCCAGTCGATTTCAGTTAAAGAACCGTTTGGTGAATTTACAGCAAATGTTGCATTGCCCGGATAAGCAAGCTGTCCCCAGCCCTGGTCTTTAAGAGGAAGACCTAAGCCATAAACGTTGTTAGCTTTATCTGTAAGTTTCTTAGCATATTCAACAAGCTCGCTTGTTGTTTTCGGAGGTGTTGGTTCACCGTTTTCGTCAACAAGACCTGCTTTTTTGAATAAGTCTTTATTGTAGATAAGTCCCTGAACTGTCTGAGCCATATTTACAAAGTAAACTTTTCCGTTGATTAATTCTCTGTTAGCAAGAGGAATTTCGCCATAAGCTTCCAAGAATTCTTTTCCGCCCGGCATATCTTCGACTGCGATAACATAACCTTTGTTCGCTGCATTAACCTTAGCCTGATCACCCGGCCACATAAGAAGATGCGGAAGCTGATCATTCTGTGATGCAGATTCAATAATTGTAGCATAGTCGTTCAAATAAGTTTCGAACTGAATTTTGATGCCTTCTTCTTTACCTGTTGTGTTGTTAAATTCTTCAACAAGCTGTTCCATACGTTCCTGTGTGGAACCTGATGATGACCAAACCTTGATTACGGTAACACCGTCAGATGAACCGTTGCCACCGCCACATGATGCAAAGCAAACAACAATCATGAGCAATGACATAATTAAAGCAATAATCTTTTTCATAACACTGTTTCCTTTCTTTTTGCTTTTTTCAATGATAATATTATCACATTTGCTGTAAATTGTAAAGTACAAATTTCCTATTTGTTCAAAATTTACAAAAAAAATGTGCATAATACTTATTCATTACGAAAATCATTTTTCAGCAACTCAAACACCTGCATTTTTTTAAGAGTTCCTATCAATTCTTTCATTGATTTAACCTGCATTTTTTTAAGTATTTTGTTCACAAGAGACCTGATGGTAACCTCTTCAACGCATCTGCGTTTGGCAATTTCCTTGTAACTGCTGCCCTCATAAACCATATCAAGAACTTCAAATTCACTTTTGGTAAGTTTGGTTATAAGATTAAAAACATACATAAAGCTGTCACGTTCATTTTTAAGTCTTACCATTTCGTTTATAACTTTTCTGTTTACTGTGTTTCTCCCACCAGAATCCTCCGTTATTTCACGTATGGAAACTATGATATCGACAATAGAAGAAGTCTTAAGTATAAAGTCGCTGGCACCTGCTACAAAAGCATTCATAATGTTATCGTCATAATCGTGAATACTTACAATGATAATTTTAATTTCCGGATATCTGTTTTTAATTGCACGTGTTGCCTCTATTCCATCGTCATCTGTATCCATCTGAATGTCCATAAGTATAACATCAGGTTTCAGCTCTCCGGCAAGCTCGATCGCTTCCTTGCCGCTTGATGCGGTTGCAACGACCTCCATACCATTTTCATTATTAACAATAACAGAAAAATAATCTCTTATTTCTTTCATATCATCTGCTATCATAACTCTGATATTGCTCATAATCTTCTCCATCATCCCCTCGGCAAATGTATATAAAACGAAGTGCCGACATTTTCGTTGCTTTCTATAAATATATAACCCATATGCTGTTTTATAATCTTTGAAGTATAGGAAAGCCCAATACCCCAGTTGCTTATTCTTGATTTTGTTGTATAAAACGGCTTAAAGATTTTATTTATATTCTTTTTGTTCATACCAATACCATTGTCGGCAATTTCAATAACTACCCACTCGGCGTCGATATCACTTTTTAAAACAATAATTCCTTTTTTGTTTTTCTTTTGTATTGCTTCAACCGCATTCCTTATAATATTCGAAAGTGCTTCAACCATATAATACGAATCGGCAATCATCGTTATATTTTCAGGATTGTATTTTTTTATTATTTCGATATTGTCAGGAACTTTAACTGTTGCAAGAGCTTCTTCAATTACCACATTCACAGAAACGCTGTCTGCATTAACATCAATTTCATTGTTTATATCGAGCATCTTACTCAATTTGTTTATATACTCAGAAACCTGATTATCAAGTTCCTCCAGAGTCTTTTCTCTTTCTTCGCCCTGTTCTACCCTTGCTTTTCTTATAAGAATCTGATAAGTAAACACAATATTTTTAAATGTATGAAAAACGTTTATAAGATTTTCATTGATTCCCACAACATTTTTCTTCAGCAAAAACTTATTCATTCTGCCAAGGTTTTTAGTAAGCTCGTATCTCTGTATCACCACAAATTCTACTATTGTCACAACTATCATAAAGAACATGGCATACATATAAATCTTTGAATTAACCTGATAACTGCTGGCGGAAGGTAAAATTGCCGACACGCCATTAAACAGATAAATTCTTCTGAATACTCCAAGATTATATATAAGAAAGAAGACCGCATTAAGAAGCATTACACATACAGTTACTCCGAGAAACTGTTTTTTTCTTAAAGGCGACTTAATTCTGAAATTATTCATTTTAAATCCGTATAAAGGATAAATCAAATATAATATCATCCACATATAGTTGAATAAATCAGTAATATAAGCCCACCCTGGTGCAAGCTTATTTTCAACAATATTCAAGTACAACTTATATGAAACAAACGGATCATAAAATATTATAAATAACACAGGAAGAAGAGAAATTGCAAGCATCGAAACAACTCTTTTTCCCATTGCTTTATTCTGGTCGTATATGTATGCCCTCACAAAGAGCGGCTGTGACACAAGATATACAGCGCAACATAAATTGAAAATTCTTATAATTGCATCTTCATTTACTTCATGACTTCGCGCAAAAGTATAAATAATATTATCCACATTTACAAAGAAGCTTCCGCCACCTGTATATATACTGCTTTTCACAGTATACATAAGAATCAGATAAACTGTAACTATAAGTGACCATAACATCATTGTAAACAATGACGAATATTTATTCACGTAACTTCGGCACAAAAAAACTATTGATAATATAACCAGACCGAATAAAATCAGTGTCATATTAAAACCTCTTAATCA
This sequence comes from uncultured Eubacteriales bacterium, assembly GCA_964566065.1. GTDB lineage: Bacteria > Bacillota > Clostridia > RGIG6154 > RGIG6154 > CAZMHL01. Next base: position 4,493 of record CAZMHL010000018.1, on the reverse strand, counting down.
AATAATCTCTTTTCTACACATTCACATATATAATGATATACAGGAAGATGAAGTTCCTGAACCTTGTAGGTTTCAGTTTCAGGCACTTTAAGAGTAATATCGCAAAGCTCGCTCAATTTGCTTTCCTTTGCACCTGTAAAACCGATTGTTTTAATTCCTTTTATTTTTGCAGCCTTAATCGCATTAACCACATTTTTAGAATTTCCCGAAGTTGAAAGTCCGATAATCACATCATTTGGTTGTGCATAAGCATAAGCAAGCTGAGCATACATCATTGAAGGTTCAACATCGTTTATAAAAGCAGTATTTACAGCAGTCTGTGACGGAAGCGAAATTGCCTGAATTCCGTACTGGAGATTTTCTGCCATAAATTCGCCGTCTTCATAAGCTTCTCGGAATTTATTTACGTCAGCCTCCTTAAGCTTTCTCTGAAGTGTAAATCCCTTCATAAGCTCACCTACAATATGATCACAATCGGCACAGCTTCCCCCGTTACCGCAAAGAAGAAGTTTTCCTCCCTTGTGATACATTTCAACAAGCATATCAATTGTTTTTTCAATATCTTCTTTAATTGAATTTAAACATTCATATCTCTCATATAACATAGATTTTTCTCCTTATTTCACCTTAATAAATTCTCCGCCGAGATTTGCACTTTCATAAATTGCAAACATGGTTTTCATTGTGTTTACCGTACTTTCAAAACTGATTTCCGGTTTTCTTCCCTCTTTAATTGCCTCATATATCATACGGACATTTGCTATGTGACCTGCACCCCAACTGTTTTTTCCCAAATTGTCAAAGCTGTCTGACGCTATAAGTTCACCATCTTTATAAAGCTTGTTATAGCAATAATTAAATGTCATATTTTCATAAATAAGTTCAATGTTCATTGGAACACAAGTGTTGTAACCATTTGTTGCAAAGAAAATGCCTCTCGCTCCGTTCTTGTAATTAATTACAGCATCGCAGGTATCCTCAACCTCAATGACGCCTTTTAATGTCTTATTCGAAGTCGTCGCACAAACATTTTCGGTTTCACCGCCAAACAGATTCATTATATCAAGTGTATGTACAGCCTGGTTTATAAGAACGCCGCCGCCTTCTGTAGCTTTCTTCCCTCTCCATTCATCCTGAGCATAATATTCTTCATCACGTATCCAGGTCATCATTCCGCGCAGGGAAAGAAGCTTACCTTTTTCTTCATCTGAAAATTTGAATATTTCTCTGATAGAATTGTTAAGTCTGTTCTGAAGTATCGGATATATATGTCCGCCTGAATGTTCGCTTAATAATTTATCGTACTGTTCCCTTGACATTGTCATTGGCTTCTCGGCAACAACTTTTTTACCACTCTTCAAAGCCTTATCTATCATTTCGTAATGAAGCCAGTGAGGTGTACATATATGTACTACATCAATTTTCTCATCTTTCAATACTTCTTCAAAAGTGTAATATACTTTTTCGGGATTGTATTTTTCTGCCGCTGCAACTGCTCTCTCTTTATCAACATCACAAACGGCATATAAATTTGCATATTCAATTTCTTTTATGCTTTCAGCGTGATTTTTAAATATTGCACCGCATCCTACAATACATGAGTTATACATTTTGTCACCTACTTATTTAACACTTTCTTATCATTTTTAATCTCTGCATAAAACACCATAAAAGAGCATTTTAATTATTATATCACTATAAAATGAAAAATTCAATAGAAAACAACAACAAAAAACAGATGTCGCTTTTAGCAACATCTGTTTTTAAATTATTCGGATACTCCTATTTCACCTGTTGTTAAGTTCCAGCCTGTTTTAAAGCCGAATACATCTCTTAATGCAGTAAACGAAATCATTGAATTGTCGTTGTAATAGTGAAGATTATAATCTCCCTCAACAACTTTTCCGTTAACATAAATCTTGTTGTCATCCATATCAAGTGTATAAGTTTTTTTACCAATCTTTATGGTGGCAGCGTTATTTTCTGCATCCCATTTCACTTCATAGTGCATATTTTCAAAAAGACTTCTGATGCCTACGTAAACTTCACCTTCGTCAAACTGCGGCAAAACATTTATGTCTTTTTCTCTTACACCGTTGATATAGAATTCATAACCGTTTGCAAGGACTTCTTCCTTCCACTGCTTGTATTTTTCAAACTCGTAAATAACGGTACCTCCGGATGTAGAAATCCATACTTTGTCAGTTCCGGGCTCAAAACCAAATGCCCATATGTCTCTTGAGCCGGGTAATCCGGGAACTACTTCCCAGGTTTCGCCGCCGTCCCAGGATTCATAAGTACCTGCACCTTTACCGTCAGTTCTTGAGTTTCTTCCGCCAAGCAACCAGTGATTTGGATCATCGGGGTCAACTGCAAAAGCTGCTAACGTAGGTGCATATTTTTCATCATAATACTCAATACCGTTTGCAGTAGTAATTGTTTTTACAAGTTCATCATTCTCATAAACAACTATAGAGCCGTTAGATAAAAGTACATAAAATATGTATGAATTCGTTGGATCAACCATTGACAACTGTACAGCCGACGGAAGCGTTCCTGTTAATTCCGTCCAGGTTGTTCCGCAATCTTCAGAACGAAAAACCTTTCTTGTTGTTGAGTTTACATGATAAAGAACATCGTTATCCGATTCCGAAACAGCAGAAATTGATTTTTCAAGTGCTGTCCAGGTTTTACCACCGTCCGTACTTATATTATCTTTGGTATAGATCATACCCTGTCTTGTTTTATGAAAATGTGATAATGATGTCAAAATCCCCTCAACATGTTTAAAATGTGCACCGTAATCCCAGCTTTCAGCAAGTATTTTGGCACTCCAGTTACCGATTGTACAAATAACATGACTTGGGTCAAAGGGGTCTGTGCTGTAGTCACCAATTGACTTTGAATTTGAATATCTCGGTGAAACACTGTCAACAGAATTTTCCCAATAATAAACACCATCGATTTCTCCGAGTGTTCTTAAGATACCTTTATCGGTACAAGGCATAACAACCGCATAGTTGGGATCGTCAAAAATGAATTTTGCTCCTCGGTTACCTGACATACCTGAACCTGAATAGTAGAAGTTTACACCGCCGTCTGTACTCTTATAAAGAACGTCATTGAATGAGAAAAATACCGTATAAGGTTCAGAAGGATGTGTTGCAATTGCTTCAATCTGGTAACCGGTATTACCGTTGTAAGACTCATTGATTACAAGGTCAAGTGCATCTGTAGGCTGAGTTGTTCCCCATGTTTTACCAATGTCATGGCTCCACTTAAACGGCTGAACCGATCCACTATAACAAATATACAACGCAGGGTCACCATCAGGATTATAACAGCCAAACTGAACCTTGTATGGTGTTGATGAGGTGTTTACTTTACCGCCCATAGTATTGGTTCTTCTGAGAGTATATGCCTCCTGGGTTTCGCCTTCCCAGGTTTTACCGCGGTCATAAGTGTAATACAAAATATCATCTACAATGCATACCCAAGTATTGCAATCATTAGGTGAAACATCGAAATTGTAATGTGCACTTTCTGAACCTTCAATCTTCTCGGTTAAAAGTTCCCAGTTGTTGCCACCGTCTGAACTATAGTAAATACCGTCACCGACAATTGCCCTTGCCATCCAGCCATCTTCGGGATGAACATAGAATCCGGAAGAGTTAACATTTAACTGACCGAATTTTTCCCATGTTTTTCCTTTATCGGGAGAGCGGAACAATCCTTCATAAGCATTAACATAAAGAACACCGTTGTTGTCAAATTGCATACCTATCTTTCTTCTGTTCTGAAGAGTTACACACTCAAGAACCTGAGTCCATACTTTACCGTTATTTGTTGATTTGTAAATGCCTTGGTATCCGGAAGCAGCTTTTGTTTCAGGGGTTGTGATTGTCGATGAACCAAAGTTACCCATAAAGCCGTAAACAGTGTTTTCATCATCAGGGTCCCATACGCTGTCTGCAAGACCGTTCATAGGAAGGTTTCTGTCTGCGAAGCTAAAGTTTTTACCGCCGTCAGTACTTATATAAATACTTCCTACGTCAATTGATGCCAACATATGATCAGGATTAACAGGGCTGATAGACATATCATAAATAAGCTGACCGCCTTCGCCGCCGTTAACACCTGTTTCAAGATGTTTTTTGCTTGGAAGATGCATTACATAATACCAGGGAGTATATCTAGTTATTGTCTGTGTTTCTTTAACCGGTTCAAAGTTGTACCAGAGGTCAACCTTACCGGGGTCAACTACGTCAACACCTACTTTTGCCTGGGCAAACATTGGCATAACCATTAAGAAACAGCAGATAAGCGCTATTATTCTTTTTTTCATATTATACCTCCAAATCTGCTGTATGGAGGCAGTTTTCACTGCCTCATACAGTCTAAAGTCTGTCATTACTCAGTAACAACCTTAAGTGTTGCACCGTTGAACCGGAAGCCGTTGTTTGCTCCGGTTCCACCGTCGTTAAATGAAACTC
>CAZMHL010000017.1:0-18674 GCA_964566065.1 uncultured Eubacteriales bacterium | reverse complement strand
CGGACATAAAAAAATCCGTGCCATAGCTTTTGGGCATATTAAATTTTGATACGGTGTAAACAAAGAAAAGGGTTTTATTTACTTTTAGTATATTTGATGATATAATTATACTATTGAATTATAAAAAGAAAGTACAGAAAGAGGTGTGAAAATGAAGCTGTTGGAAAGAGTTACTCACTCAAAAAATATAGCAGATGCAATCGTTAATTGCTGTACTGTTGAAAAGCACAAGGAGTTTGTAAGGGAACAAAGTTTTCAAGCAGATTTAGAAAAAATAGTGAATGACGATTTAATGAAAAATAACCCTGATAAGTTATTCGAAGAATACAAAAAATATTTTGAAACTAAGAAACTACCAATTAAAATAATTAATGGAGATACAATTTTCTATCGCGGGCGTATAGGCAATGAGATGCTTTATGGTGCAGAGGATGATCATAATAGGAGCTTTATATTACCCTACTATAGAAGTGAGATTGAGGCACCTCCACCGATGTATGCCAAAGGTGGCAGATTTAATAGACAAGGAATATCTTATTTATATTTAGCTGATACAATCGAAACTTGCCTAGCGGAAGTCCATCTACAAATAGGACAGAATTGTAGTGTTGCTGAATTCAAGTGTAAGAATCAAATAGAATTAATTGATTTTACTAGATTTTCTGATGATTTAGAAATGAGAACATGGCTTAAGATTTTGACACAACCAGTTCATTATGAAACAGAATACTTATATAATATAACTCGTTTTTTGGCAGATGTTTTTAAAGACATAAATAGCGATGGGATATATTTTGAAAGTGTGCAGGCAAAAGGTAATAATATTGTTTGTTTTAATCCGTCACTTTTTCAATTAGTGGAATATAGTGAAAAAATATATACTGCCACTAAAATCAGCTATGATTTTTGTCAAGTAGAAGATTCGATACGTGAATATGCAAAAAGCAAGAAAAAAAGGAATATAAACTCTTATAATGAACGTGAAAGTGAAAAGAAAGAGATAAAATTTGAATATTTGGATAATTGGATTGATCATGAAAGAAAAACCATACAAATTAATGAGGTGAAAAAATGAAAATTGAAGGACAAATTAATGGATTTCCGTTGATAAAATTTAAAAATACTAGAATTATTAATAGCCTAAAAAGCGGAAAGATATATCTAAACAGTTTGAAATGGTTTAGAGAATATGAAAATGAATTAGGCGATGTTGTTGTAGGCGATTCCTATGAAGGTATGTTACATATCAACGAGGGAGAATTAATTATAAAAGAAACCGGTGAACATCATAAATTAAATGATACGATAATACCAACTGTTTTGTCAAATTCGTATGTATTTTGTATGACATATATTGATCCTAAGAATGATAAGTTTGAATTTGATGATGAACAAAAAGAGGAATTAAGGAACTTTGGAGATGCTGCGCTAGTTATTCTTGATAGTGAAGAGTTTCTCTCTCGAATAAAAAAAGCAGCAGAGGAAAAAGGACATAAAATATATTTTAACAAGGTACATTATTATGATGAGAAAGTTGATTGGGCAGATATATTTATTTCTTTAATTCAAGGAACACATAATATTGCTTTTTGGAAAAGAAAAGCATATAGTAATCAACAGGAATTTCGAATAGTAATCCCTGTTGAGGATTATACTGAAGATCATATTGAGTTAGACATCGGTGATATAAGTGATATATCAAAAACTTTTACAACAGAACAAGTTTTAACGATGCAAGTTAAGAAAAAATGATAGATTATTCTTAGTAAATCACCCCACATTTGAATCAAAATCACATGTGGTCAAATTGAAAAAACATATATTTTCAAACAAAACAAAAACCTCAGAAACCGCTTGGCTACTGAGGTTTTGTTGGTCGGGATGACAGGATTTGAACCTGCGGCTCCTTCGTCCCGAACGAAGTGCCCTACCAAGCTGGGCCACATCCCGATATTAACAACTTCGTTATTATAGCACAAAGTTGTTGGTTTTGCAAGTTATTTTTAAAATAATCCGGGAATGTTCATTCCGCCTGTGATTTTGTTCATCTGATCAGCGGCAGCCTTTTCAGCCTTTGAAAGTGCTTCTCTTACCGCTGACAAAACAAGGTCTTCAAGCATTTCAACATCATCGGGATCAACTGCTTCGGGATTGATTTTAATTGATGTGATTTCTTTTTTTGCAGTTGCAGTTACTGTTACCATTCCGCCGCCTGTTGAAGCTTCAACTGTCATTGTATCAAGGTCGTCCTGCGCTTTCATCATATCCTGCTGCATTTTCTGTGCCTGCTTCATAAGCTGATTCATATTCATTCCGCCCATACCGCCCATAGGAAATCTGTTTTTTGCCATTTTGCTTTACCTCACTTTTAATTATCTTCAAGAGTAACTATGTCGGGGAACTTCCCTGCCATCTCTTCAAACTTCGATTTTACGTCTATCTCGGGGATTTCAACATCTGCCGAAGCTTCATCCTCCGTTTTGAATTTTACATTTACATTTTTACCGCAAACCTCGTAAACTGCCTTTTCAACTATGGCTGCATTTTCCCTTTTATTCACCATATCCTTAATTGTTTTCTTTTCCTTGCGATACACAATTTCAAGAACACCGTTTTTTTCATAAGGGTATGCAAAGGAAACCGAAGTTCCGAGCATTGCGCTGTTCCTTCTTACCTCGTCAACAATGTCTGCCCAGTTTGATGTGACATCAGCACTCTCATTGCTCTGCACAGCAGGTGCAGGTGCAGGATTTTCATCAACAGGTGCCGGAGGAACTACGTTATCTGTAACCGTTTGAGTCGGCACAACGGGAATTTCTTGCTGAACGGGAGGCACCTTTACCTCCTGCGGTTTTGTAAATTCATGTCTTACAAATTCAGGTCTTGTGAAATTCTGCACAGGCTTTGGTGCAGGTTCTGCCACGCTGTCAAACGTGTCCGCTATTGAAACAAGTCCGATTTCAAGAATCACCTTTGGATTTGGTGATTCTTTCTGGAGCTTGTAAAGATTGCTTAAACTTTTTACTATTTTTATTATCTGCTGACCTGTGAAGTCCTTTGAATATTCAACAAATCTTTCGGCTCTTTCCGCCGACATCTGAAGCACTTCCTGAACATCTTTAACATAAGATGCAACAAGAAGGCATCTGAAGTGCTCTGTTAAATAAGAGGTTAAGAGAATAGGATCTCTTCCGTCTCTTACCGCACTTTCAGCAATTGTTATAACTTTCTCAACATCATGACTTGCAATTGCTCTTGAAAGGTCAAACATTGCATTGTCATCAACTATACCCAGAATTTTTGTTACGGTTTTTCCGTCAACTTTGTCTCCCGTAAAGGAGATACATTTATCAAGAATTGAAAGAGCATCTCTCATTGAACCGTCTGCCGCATAAGAAACAAGCGAGCAGGCTTCGTCATCAATTTCAACCTTTGATTCTTTTGCTACAAACTTAAGTCTTTCCTGTATTTCAGCAGAGCTGATTCTCTTGAAGTCAAAACGCTGACATCTTGAAAGAATCGTAGCAGGAACTTTATGGTACTCCGTTGTTGCCAGAATAAAAATAACGTGTTCCGGCGGTTCCTCAAGGGTTTTAAGAAGAGCATTAAAAGCCCCGGAGGAAAGCATATGTACCTCGTCGATTATATACACTTTATATTTAAGCATAACAGGCGGATATGCGATTTCATCCCTTATCTGCCTGATATTATCAACACTTGTGTTTGACGCGGCATCAATTTCAACAACGTCAATTGCACTTGAATCCAGAATTCCTATGCAGGAATCACATTCGTTACAAGGCTCTGCGCCGTTTCTGTTTTCACAGTTTACCGCTCTTGAAAGCAGGCGGGCGGTTGTTGTTTTACCCGTACCTCGCGTTCCGCAGAAAAGATAAGCATGGGCAACCTTGCCTGATTCAACCTGATTTGTGAGTGCCTGAACAATATGCTCCTGCCCTACCATATCAGAAAACAATTCAGGTCTGAACTGTCTGTATAAAGCCTGATATTCCATGAACCTCTTCCTTTCACTCTGTATTTTTAAAAAAGATAATTTTCATTATCCTGACTTAACTTAATTCTGTTAGCCGGAAAATTTTGTTATAAGACAACCAAATCACCGAAGGAAATATTTTTATATTTCCGAGGGGATTTGGCAGTATTATGCAAAATTTACACCCGATTTTAAAATAGCTGATTTTTATTCAGACAAGGAAAATTTCAAAGATAATACTTTGTGTATTTTCGAGGCAATTTCCCGCAGTACCAATGAAAATCAGCGTTTTAAGAGCTATACGGTCCGGCGTTGTGATATAAAAACACACGTTATCTGCATCTCCGACTCAAACAGGGCTGCCTTGCGGCACATCGGAAAAATTGCTTATTGCTGCTCGGTTCCCCGCCTGACAAGGTTCACAACCTCCGATTGCGCAAGACCCTGCTCTCAACACCGTTGATACAGAGCAGACTGCACAAATATATCCCTCGGCCGGACATTCACCCTTGCTATAGCGGATTGCAAGTACAGGGCACCGCTACCTCCCCGGTTAGTATAGCATTGGTTATTTAACTGCCCGATAGAGCAGATTAAATACAATTTTTCAGCCGAAAGCTGTACCTTAAAATGATAACATATTGATGCTTATTTGTCAATTCTTTTCAGCCACGCTGTTTTATTATATGCAAAAAGGAGGTGTAAATTTATTTACACCTCCTTTTTCAGGGGATAGAAAAAATGATTCGGAACGAACAAACCGGGCAAAAGCAAGGTTTACCTTGCTTTGGGAAACCCGAAGCTGTACGATGGTACAGCGAGTCAGGCGAGGTTTGTTCATAGCCAAAAGATCTTAAAAACAAAGAAAACTCTCAAATTTGAGAGTTTTCTGCATTCAGTTATAAATACTATAAGTTTTATATAGCCTTATATATACTATTCCGGCCTTTTGGCGTTCCGGACTTTTTTTACATTCCCTTTTTTTCTTCTATCATTTCAATGTATTTTGGAATTGCGTATTCAAAGTTTATGCCGTACCAACGGGAGTTCTTTTCTTTTGAAAGACGGACCGCCTCGGAAATGAATTTTTCTGCAATTTCAAGGGAATCCTCAAGGCTTATGCCATTCATCAGTGCGCCTGTAAAAGCACTTGCAAGAGAGTCTCCTGCACCATAGTAAACACCCTTATATCTCTTATTAAAGAATTTGGTGTACTTGCCTGTTTTACTGTTATAGCAGGCAATGCCCATTTCACTGTCATCAAAGGAAACGCCCGTTACAACTATGTTTTCACAGCCAAGATGAGAAAGTTTTTTCATTATACCTTTCACATACCCGTCATCATAGCCAAAATCCTTATACTCTGTTCCCGTAAGAATACACGCTTCAGTGAGGTTCGGGATAAGCACATCTGCCCTTTTGCAGAGTTCTTTAAGCTCTTTTATGTATTTATTTGAAATACCGCTGTAAATTTCGCCGTTATCCGCTATTGCAGGGTCGACTATTATAACATTTTTACTGTTTTTCAATCTGTCTGTGCAGTTAATTACCTGCATAAGTCCGGTTTCTGTTCCAATGTAACCTACATACACCGCATCAAAGTCTATATTATACTTCTCCCACATTTTCTCATAACTTTCAAGAAGGTGGGACAAATCTATTCTTTCGTAGCTTTCAAAAGCAGAATGGGTGCTTAAAAGGGACACCGGGAAAACACTTGCTTCGACACCCGCAGCAGAAATTATGGGCAGTGCAACAGAAAGAGAACATTTTCCCACGCAGGACAGATCCTGAATTGTCAATACTCGTTTCATTTTACCTCCACTCACAGTTAAGGAGTCCGTTTTCGTTATAACTGATTTTTGTACCGTAAGGCTCGCACATTTTTGCAAGATATTCACCGATTTCGGGGTTTTTACTGAATCTTGGCAGACCGATTTCGGATTTATTGCCGTCCATTTTCATTTCCACCGGCATAAGGGTAATTTTTTTCAGCTTTGTTCCCTCGGTTTCCCACAGCGGAATTACTGCACGGAACATTTTCTTGTCGGTCATAAGTCCTACAGTAAAGCCTTTTGAACGTTTCTTCAAAAGCTCGTGAACTGTTGAAGTATGAGAATCAAGACAGTGCTTTTCAAAAAACTCTTCGGGCGCAAATTCAATATCGTAAAGCTGAAGAACAAAGTCGCCGAGAGAATAGAATATAGGGCAATCCTTATAAACCTCAATTGGTCTTAAAAGGTGTGGTCCGTGACCTACAATTGCATGAGCTCCCATATCAATGCAACGGTGAGCAAAATCCTTTAAAAATTCTGCAGGATTTTCTTTAGCATCGCCGCTTAACTGGTGGGAATGTACGGAAACAATAATATAATCCGCCTGAAGCTGTGCCTCAAAAATTGCCTTTTCAACACGCTTCATATCTTTTTCATTAACTTTCATAACATAGCGTGATTCTTCTGCAAGAACAACCTTAAGCGTTCCTAGTTCGCACTCTTTTTCATTCAGTTCTGCATAGTAGCCCTCTTTGCGGACAATATTTCTTGACGCATTTATGTTCGTTGTTTCGGCAATTCTTTTTATGTTTTCAAAGTCTTCCTTTACAAGTTCAAGACTTGTTTCTATGCGAAGTCCGTTAATTCCCGGTCTTCCCGGTACACGGTCAGTCTGCTCCCCTGCAAGCATTGAAGCATCAAAAGTAGTATTTACACTGATAAGAGCAACTCTGCCGTTTTTGGTTTCAAGATATTTCGGTGCAGCTGCCTGAGCAAGGTTTCTGCCTACACCTGCGTGCACGAAACCGCTTTCTTCAACTGCTTTAAGTGTTGCTTCAAGACCGCCGTAAGAAAAATCAAGCACGTGGTTATTGTTAAAACTTGTCATATTAAAGCCAAAGTCCTTTATATCTTCAAGAACCTCGGGATTTGTACGAAGATATGTTCCGCCGCTCAACTGCGAAGAACAGGTTTCTCCTTCGTGATTTAAAGTTGTTTCAAGATTGAAAAATCTTGCATCACCCTGTTTTATAAAAGGTGTAAGCTCATTAAAACCTTCATAGCCTTCAAATATTCTTTTCTGAATAATCATATCTCCTGCAGCAGTAAATTTCATATTCTTTCCTCCGGCATAAATACTTTCGTATTATTCTATCACAAAATTTCACATATTTCAATTAAATATAAGTAAAATCAGTTTTGCGGCGGCAGTAAAGCCCATACAACACAAAATTCCTGCAAGTGCGGGAAGTAAAAATGCAACAAGTGTCCATTTTATACTGCCTGTTTCCTTTTTTATTGTCAGCATGGTTGTAGAGCAAGGCCAGTGCATTAAAGTGAAAATAAGCACATTTACAGCGGTTAACAATGTCCAGCCGTTACTTATAAACAGCTCTTTCATATAAATCAGATTCTCAGCTTCAGCAAGGCTACCCTGAGCGGTGTATGCCATTATAATTATCGGCAGAACGATTTCGTTTGCAGGAAACCCTAAAATAAATGCAATGAGAATAAATCCGTCAAGTCCCATTAATCTTGCAAAAGGGTCAAGAAACGTCGCAATATGATTAAGAATGCTGACTCCGTTTATATCAATATTTGCCGCAAGCCACAAAATAAGTCCTGCAGGCGCGGCAACAACTATTGCCCTTCCCAAAACAAAGAGTGTTCTGTCAAAAATTGAGCGGACTATTACTTTACCAACCTGTGGTTTTCTGTAAGGCGGAAGCTCAAGAACATAGGCAGAGGATTCACCTTTTAAAAGAGTTTTTGAAAGGAGCTTTGTGGCATAAAGAGTTGTTACAACTCCAAATACAATGATAAATGTAAGCAAAATTGCAGACAAAAGTGACGGAAAAGGTCCGAACACAAAAAACATTGTAAGCACCGCTATGAGTGTTGGAAATCTTCCGTTGCAAGGCACAAAATTATTTGTAAGAATTGCAAGAAGCCTTTCGCGCTTTGAGTCAATTATTCTGCAACCAACCACCCCTGCCGCATTGCAGCCAAAACCCATACACATTGTAAGTGCCTGTTTTCCGCAGGCATTGCACTTTTTAAAGGGTTTATCAAGATTATAGGCAATTCTGGGAAGATAGCCCAGATCCTCAAGAAGAGTAAAAAGAGGGAAGAATATTGCCATAGGCGGAAGCATTACCGCAATTATCCAGGTAAGTGTCTGATATACACCGAAAACCAGAGCATCAACAACCTTTTCGGGCAGATTGAGTGCCGCAAGAAAATCAAGAAGATAGCCCTGAACAAAAGAAAAAAAGTTTGATAGCATTGATGAGGGATAGTTTGCGCCTGTAATTGTCAGCCAGAAAACCACCAGAAGCAGAGCAATCATAACAGGAAAGCCAACCAGCCTGCCTGTCAGAAGCCTGTCGGCCTTATTGCCGAAAGAACTGCGATTACCTTTCCTGTACTCAACAACTTCCTTTGCAATTCTTTCTGCTTCTTTAACTGTTTTTGTTGCAATTTCATCCTTTAAAGCCTCATTGGGCGAAATGCTGATTTTTATTTCAAGAAAGCTCTCAATTTCCTCTAATAGGACTTCGTCGCCCTCAAGTATTTTAAGAGCTATCCACCTTTTGTTTACACCTTTTGTATCATCAAGAGTGCAGACAATTTCTTCAATTTTCTTTTCTGTTTCTTCGCTGTAAGTAACCCTGTATTTTTCGTCTTTTCTTTTGCCGTCACATACGCTGTCAAGAGTATTTAAAAATTTTTTTATACTTTTCTTATTCTTGGCAACGGTGCTTACTACGGGAACACCCAGAATTTTTTCAAGTTTTTTTATATCAACATAAATGTTTCTGCGACGTGCTTCATCCATAAGATTTACACACACAACTGCATTTTCGCACACCTCTAAAGTCTGAAGCACCAGATTGAGGTTTCTTTCAAGGCAGGTAGCATCGCACACCACAACTACCATATCGGGATTTTCAAAACAAAGAAAATCCCTTGCAATTTCCTCTTCCTTTGAGTGAGCCATAAGGGAATATGTACCCGGAATATCCACAAACAGATACGTATATTTATCCGACTGACAAACCCCGAAAGCATTGGCAACGGTCTTCCCCGTCCAGTTACCGGTGTGTTGTTTCATTCCCGTAAGTCCGTTAAAAAGTGTGCTTTTCCCTACATTGGGATTTCCTGCAAGAGCAACTGTTTTTTCGCATCCGTTTTTTTCTGTTTTGTCAGTCAAAATCACTTTTGTGCCAACCGAGTTTTTGGTAAGTCCCATTTACTGTCCCCCTCCGCACCTTTCTACTATTACATCTTTGCTGTTATCACAGCGAATGGCTATAACCGCTCCCCTTATGAGATATGCCGAAGGGTCACCGAGAGGACTTTTACCTACACACTCAACCTCCGTACCCTCAATTAAACCTATATCAAGAAGTCTTCTTCTCATACTCCCCTTTACCTCAAGCCGCAAAACTCTGGCACTCTCACCGGGAGAAATGTCGCACAATCTATATTCAATCATTTTAACGCCTCTTTAAAAAAGTATTCTATCAACATACTATTCATTTATTTTTAAAGGGGTTACAAAAAAGAAACCTCTCAAAACGAGAGATTTCTTCTTATTTATTAAAGTTCTGTAATAAGTCCTGCACAATACCTTACAAGTTTAAGAAGGTCTGCAGAGGTTACTTTTCCGTCGCGGGTTACGTCCGACACAGCAAGATCTCTTGAAGTGTAGGTTGTAACTGTCGATTTGAATCCTGCAATATATTTTGCAAGTTTAAGAAGGTCAGCCGCATTTATTTCTCCATCTTCTGATATGTCACCGTACATATATTCCGCATCTTCACCGAAAAATGCAGTTTCAATGGCGGTTGCCCATCTTGCAGCAAACTCTTTAAGTCCTTTTTCGCTGAAATGAACTCCGGATGAATCTCTGTAATCGTCAAGCATATCATCTGTGTATGGTCCTGTGAACACATTGTCTGTGTTTGCAATAACCTGTCTTTGCGCTTCTCTGATTGCTTCCTGATTTTCTTCTGTCGCAGTATCAACATTGTTGTAAGCTGCAATTGAAACAAGCCATGGAATGTTCCAGCCCGCATCGGTTCTTGAATTATTTATAACCGTTGTAAGATAGTTTACATAGGTTGCAGTTGAGGTTGAGTTCTTTGAGTCGTTTTCACCCTGATGCCAGAGCACTGCACGAACTCCGTTTGCACCAAACTTTGTCACGGCTTTCTGCATTCTCGGATAAAGCTCATTTGCCCATTGTTTAACTCTTGAGCTTCCGATACCGATACACATAAATCCAACGGGAACATCAAGCTTTTCGGTTAAAATATCGCCAAGAGACGGCCATACAGAGCCACCGCTTCTTGTTTCTCCTTCTGCGTTGCCCCAGCTTGTAAACTCATTTTCCTCACCAAGAGAAACCTGTGGGTCTTCTGCAAGAACCCATTTTTCATTTGCATAATCATAGGCAACTACTCTGTCATCGGCCGGCATTGTTTCATCCTTTGAGAAAGAAGCTGAATTTGACTGACCTGCGGTGATGAAAATTTCACCAACGCCAACTTTATTTACTTCTTTTGATTCAACAAGTTCATTTTCCTTATACGCCTTAACGATTATCTTGTAATAACCGCCTTTAAGGTTAAGACTTGCCGAATATTGACCGTTGACAAGAGTTGCTTTTGTTTCTTCAACATCTTCGCCTGCACTGTAGCCCTCCATACGGACTGCAGACACTGTTACACTGTCAACCGTCTCAGAATAATAACTGCCTGAAACTTCAACTGTTGCATTATTCAAAGCATCCCTCTGGTAAAGGTCACGTTCAATTGGTGTTTCAACAGTAAGTTTCTCAACATCTCCGTTTACAAGGAAATTCTGTATTCTTACCGCATTGCCGAGACTGTCTGCATCTTTTGTTTCGCTTACTGTTATTGTAACTGTATGTTCACCGTAGTCAAGTTCTGTTGCAAGCATATAAGCAAAAGGAATGTGAAGACTTGCGCTCCATTTTGTGTAAAGATTCTGTGACTTAACTTCTCCGCCGTCAACAGAATAGTCAATATATCCTACATCGGGACCTGCGGGAAGAAGTATCCCAAGATCTGTTCCCGTAAAGGTATAAGTAAGACTTGAACCTACAGTTGTGCTTTCAAGCATCGGAACATTTACATATCCCTCTCTTGTTGCAACACCATCTGTCGGTGCCCAGTTTTCAACATAGCTGAAGCCTTCGCCAAGAGTTGCTTCTGTTACTTCAACATACTCACCTGTTACATAAGAATTCTCATTATACAAAGCCGGAAGTGTTTTCTTTGTTTTAACTGTCGGTACGTCTTCCCAGGAATTTTCAAGTACTGCAATTACTCCGTCAGAATAAATCTTATGGCCGATTGCAGACGGATGTTTTCCGCCGAATTCTTCCCAGGTAAGCTCGCCGTTTTCAATTCTTGCACTTACTTCTTTTGCAAGGTCAAGGCTTGTTACATTATAATGAGAAACTGCCTTTTCCTGAGTTGTTATAACCGGCATATCGTGGTTTTCATTTGCCGAATACTGAGCGTGTTTTTTAGGATCTGAAAAATGCATTACGCATATATCTGTATAAGGATTTTCATTGTATGCATGGCGGATAATTCCCTCCATACCTTTAATGATTGAGGATTCATTTTTTGAATTATCCTCATCGTTTACCGCAAACTCGACAAAGAGAAGATCGATTTCACCTTTAGAAAGGATGTCCTTTTCAAGTCTGAACGCACCAAGAGTTGAGTCGGTTGACGGAATACCCGCGTTTATAAATGTGAATTCCGTATCGGGGAATCTTTCCTCAAGATAGTTCATTATATTTACTCTGTAGCCTGCTGTTGATGTAATTGAACCGCCGAGGAACGCAACTGTTGCAGTTCCTTTTGAGTTGAATTTAACAAACGAATTTGCAAAGCCATCTCTTAAATGATAGAAATCCATTCCGTCAAGAGTATCGCTTGGAACATCTGTGTTCTGAACAAAAGAAATTTCTGCAAGTGAAAGATATTTGTTACCGTCGCCTCGTTCACCGTAAACATCTGTAAATTCAATTTTTATGTAGTTGGCATTTACAACATCTGCAAACTCAATTATTTTTGTATCGTAGTCATTAAAGTCAGCATATTCGATTGTACCCTCGGTAAGCTGTGTAAAGCTTACATTGTCTGTTGAGGTATAAACCGTATAAGCTACAGGTCTGTCGTAGTAATACTCTTCGCCATCTTCGTAATTTCTTGGTGTTA
This sequence comes from uncultured Eubacteriales bacterium, assembly GCA_964566065.1. Taxonomy (GTDB): domain Bacteria; phylum Bacillota; class Clostridia; order RGIG6154; family RGIG6154; genus CAZMHL01. The sequence continues at coordinate 6,423 of CAZMHL010000017.1, read as the reverse complement.
CAAGGATGCGTTTAATATCTTTATAACCATCAGCTTTAACTATTACATACGGATTATATGCACTGAAGTCAAGAGCAGGTGTTTCATAGAATGTACCTGAGTTTGAATCAATAAGTGCATTTGCATCGCAGTCTTCATTTTCAGGATATACAACCACATCAGGTGTTGTTGAAGAAACTTCAATTCCCTTTACAACAAGTTCCCAGATGCTCTGTTTTGCATTGTAGTCGTCTGTATTTTCTGAAAGTACTCTTATTGCAGAAACAGTATATTTTTTATCAAATGTACCTGTTATTGTTCGTTTTGAACCTGAAACAGGATAAATTGTCAAATCTTCTGCCACATACAATTCAACCCATTCTCCGTTTTCATCAAGACCGGAAAGTGTAAGCTTATCTCCTCTTGAACCTGTGGTGTCAACGAAATCTACCATTTCAAATTCCGAAACTGAATAGGTTCCCTGAAGGTCAATGTCAAATGTAAGAGTGGTTGTCTGTCTTGTGGAAGCTCTTGTGTCATAATTTCCGTCATTTAACAGTTCGATATAGTATGTACCGTCAACATTGCCCGTGTAGGTGATAGGTTTATTTAAAACAACATTTCCTGCGGTTTTAAAGGTAAATGTATAAGTACTCTGTTTGCCGTTTGCCTCAACGGTTGCGGTAACAATTGCTTTTCCGCTTGAAGCATCTGCAGTTTCTGAAGAAAGGGTAACTGTTGCATCACCGCTTTTCGCAAGACCGCTTATGTCTGTTATTGATGTACTGTCAACATTAAATTCATAAGCATATTTACCGCTTTCCATTTTAACAATCCGGTCATTGTAGAACAAATAGTCAAGCTCAGTATTTGAATTTTCACCGTTTAATTCAACTGCAATAAAGAGATTTTCCTTTGTTGCAGTGCCAACTGTGGGGATTTCAACCGTTTCATAAGCTGAAAATTCTTTTACATAGGTATATCTTCTTGCACCTGTTGATGAAATTGCTCCCGTTGTTGCATTTATCTGTGTTCTTGTTATATAGTACGGGAAATCTTCAAAAGTATAGTCTGCAGGAAGTGTGTCCCAGGTGTAGCCATCAGGAAGCGTTGGCATTGAATCTGAAAGAAGTGTCCAGCCCTTTGCTTCAGTGTAGTTAACAAGCTTTTCGCTGAAGTTTACATAAACCTTACCATCTGAATTTGCAGTAAAATCAAGATAAGTGTTATCCCCTTTCAGAAAAGCTGCCAGCTCATCGTTTGCAGTTCTTGCAGAATCCATTACGGGAACTTTTATCTGTGTAAGACCTTTGAAAGCACTTCCTATATGATAAGCAAAAAATGTGCTTCTGTCGGTGTGCATAAGGCATCCCGGCTGAATATCTTCCGCAACTTCATACTTCTGTCCTGAAATTTCAGGTTTTTCGGGATTTACATTAACAGAAAGGATTTTTGCTCTTGTGTCGTGCTTTGAGCCAACCGCTTTAAATTCCCATATACTCTGCTTTCCAACGTAATCGTCGGTGTTGTTCATAACAAGTCTTATGTCTGAAACAGGAAGAGAAACTGTTGATTTTCCCGTAATTGTTCTCTTTGCACTACTGTACGGATAATCTGCCAGAGCGCTGTTTTTATACATTTCAATCCATTTTCCGTTTGAAAGCTTTCCGTAAATGATAACTTCATCACCACGGGAACCGTCTGTTGAGCGGTAATCTATAAGTTCAAAATCGGAAATGTCACACAAATCCCCAAGAGCAATATCAAATGTAAGAGTGGTTGTCTGTCTTGTTGAGGCTCTTGTTGAGTTATCACCATCGTTCAACAATTCAATGTAGTATGTTCCGTCAACCTTGCCTGTGTAGGTGATAGGTTTGTTAAGAAGAACATTATATGTAAAATATGATGCGTTTTCAAGAACCTTTTCTGCAAGTGTAACTGCATTTGCAACATCTTCTGCGGTTGCTGATACATCACCCCAGACTGACTGAACTGTTGCAATATCATCAGCGATGGTTGCAAGGTCTTCATCGGAATAACCTTTTCCCGAAAGGGCATTTACATTTGCCATATATTCATAAAGCTCAACCTTTGAAACTTTATCGCCTTTTTCTGTGATTGTTATGTTAGTCTTTTCACTTTCGCTGTCATAATAAGTTGAAGAAATTGCATAAGTTTTGGTTGCATCCGCATCGGGGATAATTTCAACAAGATATTTTGTATCCGAAATAAAGGTATATCCATCTTCGGTTTTTTCGTAAAGCTTATAGCCGTCTGCCTTTTCAGGAGCTGTCCATTCAAGCTGAAGATGTGTGTCATCCGCCATAAATGCGGTAATTTCTTCTACAGGCTCTGCATCGGGAATTACTGTTGAAGTTTCGCCAACGCTTTCTTCCATATTTTCTGCAACTGCAGTAATTTTATAGGTTGCCTGACGTCCGTTTCTTCCCGCATCTTCATAAGTTGTTTCGGATACACCTGATGCAAGAAGCTCGTAGGTTGGTGCTGATTCAAAGGCACGGTAAACATTATATGTTGCGCCTTCTGTTTCAGATGCTGTCCAGTTAACTGTTGCACCGCTTTCATTTGCTGTTGCGGCAACATCTGTTACATTTAATGTAATTGTATGTGCCGGAACATTTGTAATAATTATTTCATCACCGATGTTTGTTGCAATTTCAATGCGGTCTTTATTCTTCGAAGTAAAGGAAACTGCATTTCCGTTAGCATCTGTAACTGTTGCATTTGCAATGTTAAGATAGTTAAGCTTTAAGGCTTCGCCTGCATTTGATTTAACTTCGATTTTTGAAGGAAGACTGTTTTCCCATGCAACATTTACATCAAAGTCTCCTCTTGCAACAAGGCCTTTATATTCTCCCTCTGCCCATGCAGACGGAAGTGCAGGAAGAATTTTTATATATTCGCCCTGACTTTGGAGAAGCATTTCAGCAATACCTGCAGTTTTACCGAAATTTGCATCTGCCTGGAAAACTGCTTCATCCATAATTTCATAAGGTTTGTCCTGATGAGCATTAAAGAGGTTATCAAAAGAATGGCGTGCAATAAGATTTTTAACAAGTGAGTAGCTTGTTTCTGCCTCTCCTGCTCTTGCCCAGAGAGCAAGCTTGTGTGCCAGGCTCCAGCCTTTGCCTGACGAAACACCTCTGCCTTCGAGAGTAACCTTTGCTGCATCAAGCCAAGCAGGAGTATCTTCATTTATTGAAGTTCCCGGGTAAAGACCTACAAGCTGTGAAATATGACGATGGTTTGACTCACCGATTTCACCGTAATAATCTTCTTCTCTGTACTCTTTAATCTGTCCCGAATAACCAACTATTGCGTGGTCATATTTATCAAGCTGACCTCTTATTGTTTCAATAAGCTCTGTATCGGGATTATCAAGAACATCTTTATATTCATCATAAACATCGACAACGTACTTATTGATTTCATAAATCATCTGCTGGTCAAAAGCACAACCGATGGTTCTGTATGACTTATCATCAATTTTCATTTCGGGTGAAGCTGAAAGTGTAGCAAGGTAAACTCCGTCGTAATCATCAACAATTTTCGAGTGGAATCTTGCAAGACTTTCAAGAATTGTATAAGTGCTCTTTAAAGTTTCAAAATCCTGTGTATAACGATAATAATCAATATCACTTATTGCAGTAAATCCGCCTGTTCCCGGTCCCGAATGACCTGTTGCATTTGATGTACCTACATAATATGCACTGTTGCTTGTTCCGACAAGCCAGCCGTTTGCACCCGGTAAATCTTCATATTTTGCAGGATAGTATTTCTGAATGTATTCTGAACCGTTTGTCTCTGCCGCATCGAGCTTTGCAAGATTGTAATCAAGATAAGCATCATACATCTCATTAAGATTTGTTGTAAACGCAGGCCAGTAGTTCATCTGCTGGTTAACATTGTACCAGAAGCCGCCTGACCATGGTGTATCAGGACTTCCGTAAGCATTCCAGATACTCTGAAGACCTGCAGGAAGGTTGCCCTTTCTTGAAGATGAAATAAGCATATATCTTCCCATTTGGAAGGTTAATTCTTCAAGATATTTTTCCTGAACACCCGAGCGGTAGGAAACTATTAAATCTGCGGTTGTTCTTCCGTCTTCCACACCACCGAGGTCAAACACAACTCTGTTGAAATAGCTTTCAAAATCAGCCTTGTGAGCAGAAAGGAGTTCTTCGTATGTTTTTGTTGCAGCAGCATTGATATAACCTGTTACTTTTTCGTGAGGGAAAACAGTGGGGTCGAGCTTTTCTCTGTCAGGAGCAGTAAAGGTTGAACTTTCCATAACATAGTTTGTTCCCAATGCGATAATAACATAAGCGGAATCTGCACCTGTAACGGTTATGCTTCCGTTATCCTTAACTCCGTTTTCGTCTGTTTCATTTGATGCAGTTACTTCACCGCCATCGGTGATAATTTTGAACTGAGCTTCAAAATTATTGTTAAAGTAAGACTCTGTCCCCGAAAGAGTAATTGTGTCCCCTTCTGCCACAACAGTTCCTGTTTTTGCATCAAATGCTTCTGCATCTTCATAAGAAATTTCAGGACGAAGCGTAAAGTTGATTTTTCCGTCTTCGTTTGCTGAAAGTTTAACAACCGTAACTTTGTCCGGATATGATGCAAAATACTCTCTTTTGTAATCAACTCCGTCATATGTATAACTCATACTTGCAACGCCGTTGTTCATAACAACCTGACGTGTGTAATTTTCAACTGCATCAAAACTGTGATCTGTATCAATATACAAATCAGCCATACTTTCCTGACAACCGAAATCACCTTCAGAAGAAACTCTCCAGAGAGACATTTCATTAATCTGAACCCTGTCGGATGCAGGATCGCCGAAAACGCTGACTCCCATATATCCGTTGCCTATCGGCATTGAAGAGTTTTTCCATCCTGTCATTGAATTTTCAGCAGGATTGTCAAAAAGAATTTTATATTCTTTCTGTTCGTAGATTTCAGGTGTTGTTGCTGTCTCAGATACATTTTCCGTATCCTGAGCAAGTACAAAAAAACCGTTTGAAATCATTGAAACACTCACCACCAATGATATAATTTTCCGGATTATCTTATTCATTTTCATCCTCCTGTTACCCTTTTGATAATCGGGTTGTTCTTAATTTAATTATAAGTCGAAAATATTTCCGAGTAAAGGGAGCAAAAGTTTACACTAAGGTGTAAAAAATTCACATTCAGGCTTTCATATACGTAATTTGGGTGTAAATTTTGCATTTTTGAGTAATTTGATGTATAATTATCAGAAAGGGGGATTTTTATGGACTTTTTAAAACTTGCATCCGAAAGGTATTCGGTAAGGAAGTTTAAGGATGAACATTTAAGCAAAGAAACAATTGACAAAATTCTTATGGCGGGACACGTTGCTCCAACAGGTTGCAACAATCAGCCTCAGAGAATAATTGTGATGAATACTGACAAAGGGATTGAAAAATTAAGAAAGTGCACCGAATGTCACTTCGGCGCACCGACAGCAATGCTTGTCTGCTACAACAAAGACGAGGTATGGACAAGAAAATATGACGGTAAAACCTGCGGTGTCGCAGATGCCTGCATTGTTACAACCCACCTGATGCTTCAGGCTCACGAAATTGGAATCGGAAGCACCTGGGTTATGCACTTTGACCCTTATGCAATGAGAAAAGCGTTCAGCATTCCCGAAAATGTTGAACCCGTTGCACTTCTTGTTATGGGCTATCCTGCCGATGATGCAAAACCGCTTCATTTACACAATGAGTTCAGACCGCTTGAGGAGGTTGTAATTTACGAGTAACAAAAAAGGGAATTATTTTACATCCCCTTTCAGCGTGTCGATAAACCTATCGGCACGCTGAAAGACTGTGAAAAAGGAAGTTATATTTTGCAAAAATGCGCGCAGACAGTACTTTTGGTACGGCAAGCATCATTTTCGCAAAAAGCAAGCAACAGAGCCGCTTCACGAAAGAAACGGCTCTGTTTTAAACTATTGGTTTCAATTTGTCGAAAAATCATTCCACCTCACCACCGCCTACGGCGGAGCCTCTCCTCAAGGAGAAGCCATGCTAAACCCTGCATTTTAATTTTTTCTTGCGTCAGAACGACTTTTTCTACAGTCTGAAAAGGTACTAGCTAAGCTCGTACCTTTTCTATTGCATTAAGCAAATCGGTTAATTTATTTGATTTTTTGACTTCCTTGGCGATTTTTTTGTCTTCGGGGAAGTTTTCAAGCATATAAATCCAGATTTCTTTTAATTTATGAAGAGTGAAAACATCGGAGGAGAGCACCTCTCTGTAATCTTCGGTTAATTTATCGGTAAAGGCGGCAAGCTCGGAGAGTTCAAGCTTTTTTCCGCCTTTTATTTCTCTGAAAATTGCAGGATTTTTAACCGCTCCCCTGCCTATCATTATTCCATCAAGATT
>CAZMHL010000016.1:0-18969 GCA_964566065.1 uncultured Eubacteriales bacterium | reverse complement strand
GTGAGAATCTGACCTGGACCCTTGACAGTGAAGGTACGCTGACCATCTCCGGCACAGGTCCCATGGAGGAATATATATTCCAGGATGAAATCGAGGGTGAGATATGCAATATTATAGTCGAAGCGCCCTGGTCTGCTGATGCTGTTACGAAGGTTTTGATTGGGGAAGGTGTCACCAGCATCGGCAGTGCAGCGTTTTTTTACTGCAGTAATATGCTGACAGCTGTTATTCCCAGCAGTGTCACTTCTATCGGTGATTCGGCATTCTACTGTTGCGACTCTTTGACCAGCATTACGATCCCTGACAGTGTCACATCTATCGGAAATGCAGCATTCTACTGTTGCGACTCTTTGACCAGCATTACGATCCCTGACGGTGTCACATCTATCGGAGACTTTACTTTTGACAACTGCTCCAGCCTGGCTATCGTTAACGTGCCAAACAGTGTCACTTCTATCGGAGCCTATGCTTTCTATGATTGCTCCAGCCTGGGCAGTATTACGATCCCTGACAGTGTCACTTCTATTGGAGAAAGTGCTTTCTATGATTGCTCCAGCCTGGGCAGTATTACAATCCCTGATGGTGTCACGTCTATCGGAGCTTTGGCCTTCCGGGACTGCGACTCTTTGACCAGTATTACGATCCCTGACAGTGTTGCTTTCATTGGAGCGTGTGCGTTTGCCAGCTGTAATAGTCTGACGGAGATTCGTGTGGATGAAGACAACCAGTATTACTGCAGTGATGAAAGTGGTGTCCTCTTTGACAAGGAGAAGACGATCTTGCTGCAGGCACCCGGAGTGATAAGCGGAACATATGTGATGCCGGAAAGCCTCACCGCTATTGGGCAAGATGCATTTTTTGCCTGCAAAGACCTGAAGGAAACGGTGATTCCAGAGGGCGTCCTTTCAATTGGAGAATATGCATTTGTACAAACTGGATTGAGCAACTTGCTTCTTCCCAATGGGCTCATTCGTATTGGAGATGGGGCATTCTGGTATTGCAGCTCTTTGACCAGCATTACGATCCCTGACAGTGTCACTTATATCGGAAATTATGCATTCTCCCGCACGGGCCTTACGCAGATTTATTTCGAGGGCGATGCTCCGGAAATGGATGTCGCAGAGTATTACGAAGAAGATGAGTGGATTAGTTATTATGGTGGCTCGTTTGAAGCGGTCACTGCAACTGCTTACTATCCTGCAGATAACGCCACCTGGACTGAGGAAGTGCTGACTGCCAATTATGGCGGCAATCTCACCTGGGAGCCCTATGACACCGAGGGCGGCTCCGAGAATGTCGGCGAGCTCTCCGGCACCTGCGGCGACAATCTGACCTGGACCCTTGACAGTGAAGGTACGCTGACCATCTCCGGCACCGGTGAAATGTATGATTATTCTGAAAGCGCTCCCTGGCAGGAATATGCGGACAGCATTACCAGGGTTGTCATCGAAGAGGGTGTTACTACCATTGGCAGCCGGGCATTCTTCAACTGCAGCGCTTTGGCAGACGTTGCGATTGCAGACACCGTAACTTCCATCGGAAATGCCGCGTTCTGTATGTGCATGGGTCTGACGCACATCGATCTGTCCGATGGCGTTACTTATATCGGAGAGTCCGCGTTTGATTCCTGTATTGCTTTGACTGAGATCGTGATCCCTGCGGGAATCACGGATATTGCTCCGTCTGCTTTCTGGGGCTGCATGGGCACGGAAACTGTTACTATTCCGGAGGGCGTTGTTTCTATCGGTCAGGCTGCCTTTGCAAGCTGCGGTGCAGCGGAACTGACCTTCCCCGGTACGCTGACCACCATCGGAGCCTATGCCTTCCAGGGCGCTGATCTGACTGCTGTTACCATTCCCGATAATGTTACGGCAATTGGAGAGGGCGCATTCTCCTACTGCACTGAGCTGACGGAAGTGACCTTTGTTGGCTCCGCGCCTTCGATTGGAGACGCTGCGTTCGAGGGCACAACTGCCACTGCCTATTATCCTGCAGATAACGCCACCTGGACTGAGGAAGTGCTGACTGCCAATTATGGCGGCAATCTCACCTGGGAGCCCTATACTCCCATTGAGGAAGTGCCGGGCGACCTGGATGGTGACGAGGTTGTAGACAGCGCCGACGTTGCCCAGCTGCTGTGGTATGTCCTGTTCCCGGATACCTATGGGGTCCAGGGTACTGCTGACGTTAATGGCGACGGCTGTGAAAACACGGAGGATGTTACCTATCTGCTGTGGCATACGCTGTTCCCGGAGCTGTATCCGCTGGCAGCATCATAAATCAATAAAAAGGCCGCCTTCGGGCGGCCTTTTTGCTGCGTACTATGGAAAAACCAGCGTATCTGTCAGATGGACACGCTGGTTTTATGATGCATTCTGCTGCTCGGCGGCGAGGGCCCGCAGTGCCTGCTCTTTCCGGTCAGCACGGCCGCGTGGGTTTCGGCATTGGTCATGGCAGATCAAACTCCCGGTCAATATTGTAGCGCAGATTGGCCAGGGCTTCCTCGGTGTATTCGATCTCTCCGGTGTCGAAAAGGTACACGGTGCCGAAAAGCAGGGACCGCACCAGATGGAGCTTGCGCCGGAAGACCGTCAGATCCCAGCCGCTTTTTTCGAAGAAATCCTTCTCCAGCTGCTGGCTGAGGCTGCTCATCTGGCCCCGGACCTTGTGGTAGGTGTTGTCGAATTCCTCATCCTTCAGCATGAGGATGGAACGGAAATAGGGCTTTTCCATCAGGAACTGCACATATCCCACGCAGACCTCCACGATCTGTTCCCGGAGGCTGTCGCCGCACCGGGAGAGGATCTCCGTCTGATGCTCCGCCCACTGGCCGTTGACGTACTCGATGATGGCGGCGATGAACTCCTTCTTGTCCTTAAAGTGCTTGTAGGGCGCGGCGCAGGACACGTTGCAGGCTTCGGCAACCCGGCGGATGGAAAAGCCGGTGACACCGTTAGCGTTGATTTCGGTGATGCCTGCCAGCAGCAGGACGTCCCGCATATTTTTGATTCTTGTTGTCACAATATCCTCCTGTTCCGGCCTGGGGCAGCAGGAATTACCGCCGCAGCGCCGCTTAGCATATCTTATCGCTGATGGTCCTGGGAATGGCGTCCGGATCTGAGCATAAAAGCAGGCTGACTGAGATCCTTCTCTGATATCATACGCTCAATTACCGAATGTGTCAATCCGTTTCCTCCGCGGTGGAGTTTCGGCAGATGGCAGAGGGCGGTTTTCTGCTCCCGAACTATCCCCCGAAAAGGGCTCCAGCCAAAGAAGAAGCTCTTATTTGCCATTTTTAGGCACATTCACAACCAAAATCGGTTTACTTTTATGGTTGAATATAATATAATAAAATGATTAAAAGGGATGGTGTACTCTTTATATTTTGTGACATTAAACAGAGGTCTTTGTAATGCAAAAGCTTATTTTACTATATTGGGGCAGCGTATTTCTGATGTACCTGTCGCAGCTCTATTACCCGGTAGAAACCTGCCTCACCGCCTCCCGGAGCGGAAAAAAACACTTTATGAGGTGCAGCGCGGATATCTTTATGGTTATTGTGATCGCGTGGATGACTTGCTTTTCTTTTTTGCGCACAAGCTATAATGACACAAACACATATATTACGACTTTTCGGGAAGCTGAGTCGGTTGCAGAAGGTTTTGCGAGAGGAACTTTCAGTGATTGGACAGGAAATCCGTGGTCGATGCTTTACCGGAGTTTCATGCATGACCTAACGGATAATTATCATATATATTTCCTCGTCCCGGCTGGCCTGAGCAGTTTTGCCGTTGTGAAGCTGTTCAAAAAATACTCTGTCAACCCAGCTTTTAGTTTGCTGATTTTCTTTTCTGTCGGAACTTATGTTATGTATGTTGCGGCGCTGAAACAGTGTTTTGCAATGTTTTTCCTGCTTTGGGCGCTGCCTTATGCAATTGATAAAAAATATGTGCGCTTCTACCTGCTTGTGCTGGTAGCAATCATGTTCCATACCCATGCATTTATGTTTGCGATTGTGCCTGTGCTTCTGGAAAAACCTTGGGGGAAGGTAACCTGGATATTGCTGGGCGCAACGTTGTTTGCTATGGCAACTTACAATTCCACCTTGGGGGCATTTATGGAATATGCCCAGTCGATTGGCGCGCTGGTTGCGGAGGTGGAAGTCTTTGATGACCACCAGATCAATGTGCTCAGAGTGCTGGTTTACTGGGTTCCTGCTATACTGGCACTTCTGTTTCGCCGCAGGCTGTTTCATGATTCCACAAAGGCGGAAAATCTCTTTGTCAACATGAGTATTGTCAGTGCGTTTATACTGACTATCGGCCTGGTACAGGGCGCGAATCTGTATGCGCGAATGGCAGCATACTTTGAGATCGCAACCGCGATTGCACTGCCCTGGATGATTAAAAAGCTGTTTACGAAGCAGTCTGCGGCACTTGTAACCGTCATGGCATCGGTTCTTTATTTCGGATATTTCTATTATGAATTCGCTGTATCCAAGGACTTTGGCTCCACTTACTCCGCTGTTACTTTATGGCAATTTATTCAAAGCCTATTTCGTTAAAGATAAAGAGGGCTGATTTATGAAAAAAGTTATTACATATGGTACATTTGACCTGCTTCACTATGGTCATATCAATCTGCTTCGCCGGGCAAAGGAGCTGGGGGACTACCTGATCGTCGCCCTTTCCACCGACGAGTTCAACTGGAACGAAAAACAGAAGAAATGTTATTTCACCTACGAGCAGCGAAAGAAGCTGCTGGAAGCCATCCGCTATGTGGATTTGGTGATCCCGGAAGAAAACTGGGAGCAGAAGATTTCTGATGTTCAGGAATTCCGGGTGGATACCTTTGTTATGGGCAACGACTGGGAGGGAAAATTCGATTTCCTGAAGGACTACTGTGAAGTTGTTTATCTGCCCCGTACCCCAGAGATTTCCACCACCCAGATTAAGCAGGAATTGAAGGATAAGAAGTGATGGAAGAAAAACTGCGTCCGCTCCAGCTGACAATGCTGGAGATACTGAAGGTTTTCGACAAGTTCTGCCGGGAACATGATCTGAAATACTCGCTTTACGCAGGGTCCCTGTTGGGCGCTGTGCGGCATAATGGGTTTATCCCTTGGGACGATGACCTTGATGTCTGTATGGAGCGAAGTGAATATGATCGCTTTATTACGCTGTGGGAGCAGTCTCCCCCTGAAGGATATATTTTGCAGAATAAAGAGAACGCCCCTGTCTACTGGCAGTCCTTTTCCAAGATCCGCAAAGATCATACGACCTTTCTCCAGGAGGAACGCGAAGGCGGGAACTATCATACGGGCATTTTTCTGGATGTTTTTCCCTTGGACCGTATGCCGAATGGCAAGCTGAATCGTGCGATCTACAAATGGCACTGCATGAAGTATCAGCTGCTGACAAGAGAGTTTGTTCCGCCCAAGGCTGGTGCAATCATTCGCATGGGCTCTGCTGTGATCCTGGGATGCACACCCAAGTGCTGTCGTGAGAAGATTCGCCGCAACACACTGAAGAAGATAACCCGGTTCAACAACCAGCGCAATCTGGAGATTGCTGCTATCGAGACTATGGCATCCCTGCGCAGGCCCTTTGCGCCGGATATGCTGGATGAATATGTTGACTTGCCCTTTGAAGATGGTGAGTTCATGTGCTTCGCAGGCTGGGATGACCATCTGCGCCGTAAGTTCGGTGATTATATGCAGCTGCCTCCTGTGGAGGAGCGCGCATGGCGGCACCATCCGATCATCATTGATTTTGAGCATAATTATGAGGAGTTGAATCTTCAGAAATGAGTAGCAAAATCTCTGTTTTGATGGGCATCTACAATTGCGCTGATACATTGGAGCAGGCAGTTACGGCCATTCAGAACCAAACCTATACCAACTGGGAGCTGATCCTCTGCGAGGACGGTTCTTCAGACAATACATACGAAGTCGCCCGGACTCTTGCCGCAAGTGACAGCAGAATTGTGCTGCTTCGCAACGAGACGAACCTGGGCTTGAACACAACACTGAATCGCTGCCTGGCTGCGGCAACTGGCAGCTACATTGCACGCATGGACGGTGATGACGATTGCGTGGCGGACCGCTTTGAAAAGCAGATCGGCTTTCTGGAAAGTCATCCGCAATTCCAGATTACAAGCTGTCCGATAAAGCTCTTTGACGAAAATGGCGAGTGGGGACAGACGACGATTCCGGAATATCCCACCCCCGAAGATGTTGTCAGCGGTACACCCATCAGCCATGCGCCGGTGATGCTGCGCAAAGAATGCATGGATGCCGTTGGCGGTTATACCGAAGATCCCAGGATGCTTCGCGTGGAAGATGTCAATCTCTGGATCAAGCTCTATGCCGCTGGTTACCGCTGCTACAACATCCAGGAGCCGCTGTATCGGATGCGAAACGACCAGAATGCCCTGAACCGGCGCAAGTATATCTACCGGGTCAATTCTGTGTATGTGCGCTTGCAGGGCTGCAAAATGCTGAAACTGGGACCGAAGAGTTATTTGAAAGCCTGCCGCCCGATGATCAACGGACTGGTTCCAGCGAAATTGAGGCAGTTAATCCGAAAGAGACAGCGAAGGACTGTTTAGTATGAAAAAGATTCTTTTCCTGATCCACGATCTTGGACAGGGCGGTGCGGAAAAAGTGCTGGTCAATCTGGTCAACAATATGGATCGGACCAAATTTGATATTTCTGTCACGGTTCTGTTTGGCGGCGGCGTAAATGCGCAGTTTCTGAAGCCGGACATTCATTTTAACGCGGTGTTCCCGAAAGAAGTTCCCGGAAACAGCAAGCTGATGAAGCTTCTGACGCCGGAACAGCTGCACAGGTTGTGCGTCAAAGAGCATTATGATATTGAAGTGTCCTATCTGGAGGGACCATCAGCCCGCGTGGTCAGCGGCTGCCGTGACGAGAAAACCAAGCTTGTTTCCTGGATCCATGTAGAGCAGCACACTATGAACAAGCTGGCAAAGTCTTTCCGCAACCAGCAGGAAGCAAGGAACTGTTACAACCGTTTCGACCGGACGGTATGTGTATCTGAGTACGTTTATGAGGATTTTTGTAGAATTCTTGGCTTCGGCAAGCCCTGCTGTGTTCTGTATAATACGGTTGAATCCGATCGGATCCTTGCGATGTGCACCGAAGCAGCGCCTGAACTGATGGAGGACGGAAAGATTCGCCTGGTTGCGGTTGGAACCCTGAAAGAATCCAAAGGTTATAATCGCATGCTGCGGATCATCAAGCGGCTGAAGGGGGAAGGATATCCTATTCGGCTGTATATTTTGGGTGTCGGACCGGAGAGGCAGGCTCTTGAGAACTATGTTTTGGAGAATTCCCTGGATGATTCCGTGCAATTCCTTGGTTACCGGACAAATCCATATAAGTATGTTTCCGAGTGTGACCTGTTTATTTGTGCAAGCCATGCTGAGGGTTTTTCCACTGCAGCAACAGAAGCGCTGATTGTAGGTACTCCGGTATGCACTGTGGAAGTTTCCGGTATGAAAGAAATGCTGGGTGAGAACAACGAATACGGCATCGTGACGGAAAACAGCGAGGATGCCCTGTATCAGGGCATCAAACAGCTTCTGGACGATCCTGCGCTGCTGTCTCACTATAAGAAAAAAGCAGTACAGCGCGGAAAGATATTTAGCACAGAGAACACGGTCAAGGCCGTGGAGGAAATGCTGCTGAGTTTGTGAAAGGATTACTTAGATATTGAAATGAAGATTTTAGTAATTAACGGCGACTGTATCCAAAGAAATTCCTCAGCAAATCTGTGCCATCTCGCTTATATCCGCGGTTTGCTTGATGCTAAACATGAGGTATCGTTGCTCAGTGCAGATGGTCGAGATTATACCTTAGATCTATCCATGACAATTCCGTCAGAGGTAAAGCAGTATACCTACTATGGTGTGTCGCTGTACGAAAAGTTGTCGCTTCGTAAAAAGGCAGAGGTTTCTGTGTCTTCAACTGCCACACTAAATGCCTCCTATGTGAACAAAGTCAGCGTGAAGCGCAAGATAAAGAATCTTGTGTTATCTATATATGGCGTTCACGGAATCTATGCAACTTTTGTCCGTAAGGCGCAAAAGTTCAAATTGGATGAGGAGTTTGACTATGTTTTGTCCATATCAACTCCGCCATCCAGCCATCTATTAGCGCATAAGCTTTTGAAATCTGGTCGCATTCGTGGAAAACGCTGGATTCAAATTTGGGAGGACCCTTGGCATAATGATATTTACGGGTTCCAAGGGGCTGATTCGATCCGCAAAGAAGAAGCGCGCATCCTGTCCTTAGCTGAAAAAGTGTGCTATGTCAGCCCTTTGACGCTGAAGAATCAGCGGGAAAAATATCCTGAATCTGCGCACAAGATGTTCTGGCAGCCATTGCCGTTCTATTACAAGGCAGATGAAGTCAGCACTGTTGATTTTGCGCAGAATAGCTATGGTTATTTCGGAGATTATGCGCCTGCGGCCAGAAATCTGGAGCCTTTTTATGAGGCTGCAAAGCAGACAGGCATCGAAGTGAACATCTGCGGAAATCCCAGCAATCTGTTTGCTTCTACGGAATACATTCATATTCATCCGCGTTTGCAACTGGATAAGTTGAAACCCATTGAAGATAGCACTAACGTGCTGATTTTCCTGTGTAACCGCAAAGGCGGACAAATTCCCGGTAAAATTTATCAGTATTCTGCCACTAACAAGACGATTCTGTTTATTATAGATGGCACGCCAGAGGAACAGATTGTTTTGAGTGAGTTCTTCGGCAAATTTAACCGCTATGTTTTCTGCCAGAACACGGTCGAAGCTATTTCCAGAGCGATTCAGTTGATTGAATCCGGTGATTTGGGCGGCGTTAAAAATGAACCGTTGGATGATTTTAACCCAGTAATTACGATTAATAACATTCTAAAAGCAGGGAGTTGAACGCAATGAGTCTGCCGCTGATCAGCGTAATTGTTCCCGTGTATAAAGTTGAGAACTATCTTGACCGGTGCGTCCGGTCCATTATATCCCAGCACTATCGTCAGTTGGAGATCATTCTGGTGGATGATGGTTCTCCCGATCGCTGTCCCGCCATGTGTGATGCCTGGGCGCAAAAAGACAGCCGTATTACAGTCATACATAAGAAAAACGGCGGACTGTCCGATGCCCGTAATGCGGGCATGGCAGCTGCGACCGGGGAATTGATGACTTTTGTAGACAGCGATGACTATCTTAGCCCGGATATGTACCAAGTGCTGTATGAACGCATGAGGGAAGATGACAGTGACATCGCTGCCTGCGGTGTGGAAATGGTATGGGAAGACGGCACGCCCAGCAGAAAGCTTACCTGTGATGGGAAATTTCTTTTGGACCGTGAAGAGGCTATGCTGGCGATCATTCAGGAAACATACCTGAAACAGCCGGTGTGGTATAAACTGTACAGAACCAGCTTGATTCGGGATATTTCCTTCCCGGTCGGAAAGTATCACGAGGATGTTTTCTGGAGTTATCAGGCGGTTGCAAACGCGCGGCGCGTATCTATTGTGGATACGCCCTGCTACTTTTACACACAGCGCAGCGGGAGCATTATGGGAGCGGATTATTCCCTGAAGCGTCTGGATGCCCTGGAAGCAAAAGTCCTGCGCAGCAGCTTTGTGCAGGCCTATTATCCGAAGATTATATTGGAAGAAAAAGCCAATCTGCTCTTTTCCTGCGTGTACCATATGCAGATGAGTATGAAATTTCTGAACGAGGAAGCGTTGGAGACTGTAGAATCCCGGATTCAGAAAGTGGCGGAAGATCTGCGCCCTATACGTGCTTTCCGCGCAATGACACTTAAACAGCGCGTATGGCTGTATGCCGCCCAGTTGTCCCTGAAAACAACATGCAGATTGCGAAATTTCTTAAAGATCGGCTTATAACAGCCGCAGAAAGAGAGTGCCTTTGAGATGCAACCTTTGATTAGTATTGTCCTGCCGATTTATAATGGTGAAAAATATATGCGGCAGAGCATCGACAGCGTAATCGACCAGACCTATACAAACTGGGAACTGCTGATCGTGGATGATGGTTCGACTGACCAGACCCCGGATATAGCTCGGGAATACGAGCGTATGGATCCGCGCATCCACTACTGCAAGAATCCGCAGAATTTGCGTCTGCCCAGAACACTCAACAGAGGTTTTTCGCTGGCAAAAGGCGATTATCTCACATGGACTTCCGATGACAATTTCTATTACCCTACGGCACTGGAGAAAATGTATGCCGCGCTGAAGGAGCATGACAGAGAATTCGCCTTCGCTTCCTGTGATATCATCGATGGTGATGGTAAAATTGTGGAGTGTATTATGGTCGGTAGCCGTGCCTCGAAGCAGCTGGTCGGCAGCAATCCGGTAGGTGCCTGTTTCCTTTATTCCCGCAAGGCCTATGAGACTGTAGGCGAGTATGATCCGGAATTGACATTGGTAGAAGATTTGGACTACTGGCAGAGGATCTGCATGAAATACACGCCGGTCTGTATTTCCGAAAAATTGTACGCTTATCGCTGGCACGATGGCGCACTGACCAGTACCATGCGCAAGGATACCTATAACAGAGCACTGGAAAAATGTCTGCTGAAAAACAGACCCGGTTTCGGCAAGCTGGATTGGGAGTCGCTGTACTATTATTACCGCGGACTTTATGCTTGCCGCAGGAATTTGGGAGATGAGAAGAATCCTTATCAGTGGCAGTACCGCTATTTCACCGCCCACTATTTCCTGCGTATGCGCGTGCCGAATAAAATTCGCAGAATGCTGCGCAAATGAATCTATCCCGGAGAATTTCTATGAGTACAATAAATCTGTATTACCACGGCGGAAGTGCCAACCACGGCTGCGAAGCGATTGTACGCGCTAGTGCGCAGATTTTGGGTGTAAAGCCGATGCTGCATTCCGCATCCCCTGACGAGGAATTCCGATACAATGTTGATGAGATCGCAACGGTCATGGAAGACTGTTATGTTCCTGTGAAAAAAGGTTCCCTGGCGTATCTGATTTGTGCATTGGATCATAAACTGCATGGCGATGACTATCAGTTTATCCGCCGCGGACATCAGATATTCCTGGACCGAGTCTCCAGAGGGGACATCTGCCTGTCCATCGGCGGTGACAACTACTGCTATACCGGAACGGATAAGCTGGGATACTACAATCGCATGCTTCACGCAAAGGGTTGTAAGACCGTTCTGTGGGGATGCTCCATCGAGCCGTCTGCATTGACAAAAAACGTGATTGCAGACCTGAAACGCTATGACCTGATCACGGTCCGGGAGAGTATGTCCTATGAGGTACTGAAGAAGGCTGGTGTAAGCGAAAATGTACTGCTGTGTGCGGATCCTGCGTTCCAGCTGGATTACACGGACTGTCCGTTGCCCGACGGCTTTGCTGGGGATCAGACAGTGGGTATCAATGTAAGTCCGCTGGCAGCCGGATGTGGCAACCTCGTAATGGAAAACTACATTGAGATGGTCAGATATATTCTGGAGCATACGGACTATCGGGTGCTGCTGATTCCCCACGTAGTCAAAGCTGACAGTGATGACCGCGAAACATTAAACATGATCCGGGATACCTTCCCTCACAGCGAGAAGATCGCACTCCTGGATGATCGCAACTGCATGGAGCTGAAAGGCATCATTTCCCAGTGTAGAATGTTTATCGGTGCTAGGACCCATGCCACCATTGCAGCATATTCCACCTGCGTTCCTACGCTGGTTGCGGGATACTCCATTAAGGCAAGAGGTATTGCCAAAGATATATTTGGAACAGATGATCATTATGTTGTGCCGGTTCAGAGTTTTACTGATTTGGAGTGCCTGAAAAATGCATTTATCTGGCTTTGCGAACACGAAGAAGAAATTCGCTGCTGCCTGAAAGACAGGATGCCCGCATACAAGGAGCAGTCCCTGCTGGCAGGAGAGGCAATAAAGAGGATGATGACAAAATGATGCGGAATATCATCTTGGTAGTGTTACTTTTAGGTTGTCTGGTGAATTATGGGGTAGATCTGATATTTTATCTGAGGGATCGCTACTGCCGTTTTCACATTGGACGATGGGACAAGAGTACTTGGGAAACGGTGGTGGAAAAGACTGCCCGCAGATGGGTCGGCCATACACCGACAGTCAAGATTACAGATAATTCCAGATATATGCTGCTGGATTTCATTCAGGGAAAGTACAGAAGCAATTCGATTCAGTCTTGGCAGAAGGCGGCGCTGATTTTAGGCCTTCTGGAGAGCGGTGACGCCGATTCAAGAGCTGCTGCGCGGAAAGCGGCGATGGAATTGTTGGACGAAAACGGAAGTTGGAAAGTCAAACCCGTGGCGGTTGACTGTGGTATGCTGTCGTATGCGATTTTGAAAGCCGTAGATGATCCCCGGCGAGTTAGGCCGGCAATGGATTTCTCCCGGGCTCTGATTGAGGGGAATATCAATGAATATGGAATGATCTCCTATACCGGCGGCAGGGATAATCCTGAAATGTATGTGGATACACTGGGATTAACCTGCCCGTTCCTTGCGTTGTATGCCAGGGTATATGGCGTTTCTGCCTGCGAAGAGACTGCATATCGCCAGCTGATGATGTATCATCAGTTTGGTCTGCTGAACGGCACTGCACTGCCGAATCATGCGTTCGATATCCGCTCAAAGCTTCCGCTGGGCGTATTCGGCTGGGGGCGGGGCGCTGGGTGGTATGTCATCGGCCTGATGGACACCTACTGCGAGCTGGAAACGCAGCGGTATCGGGATGCAGTGCGGCAGTGGATCGTGGAGGCCGCAGAAAACTACCACAGCTATCAGCGCAAGGACGGCGGCTTCGGCTCGATTCTGCAGCGTGCCAACACCTACGACAGTTCGGCCACAGCTGTGCTGGCCTGGTTCTATGCAGAATGCTTCGATCTGCTGGAGCAGGAAGCGTACCGTACAGCAGCAGACCGATGCCTTTCCAAGCTGCTGACGAAAACCAGAATTACCGGTGCAATCGATGAGTGTCAGGGTGACACGAAGGGGATCGGTATATTTGCCCAAACATATGATGTGATGCCGTTTGCCCAGGGTATGGCGCTTCGGGCGATCAATATCAGAAAATCAAAGGATAAATCGACATGACGCAAAAATCTCGCACAGAATATTCTCTACTCAATATCATAGCGGGTCTTGGCGGATATGCGGTGAATACAATCATAGGCCTGGTTTGCAGAATGGTCTTCGCCAGAACGCTGTCGGCAGAGTATCTGGGTGTTAGTGGCTTATTCACGAACATACTCGGCATGCTGAGTCTTGCGGAACTTGGAATTGGAAGTGCAATTGTCTACGCTCTGTATAAGCCGCTTGCGGTCGGTGATAAGGAAAAGGTCGCATCCCTTGTCAGATTCTATGGACGATGCTATCGGGTGATCGGATGCACAGTTGCCGCGGTCGGCATTGCCTTGGTTCCCGTTCTTGATCTGTTGATTGAAAAACCGGATATCAAAGAGAGCATCTACCTGATTTATGGCTTGTACCTGTTCAATTCAGCCATTACCTACTTCTTCAGTTATCGCAGCTCTTTGATTATGGCCGCACAGCAGAATTACATTGTCACAGCGACCAACTATGCAATCACCGTAATCCAGAGCATCTTTCAGATCATCTGGCTGCTTGCGACCCATGAGTATATCGGCTACCTGCTCATACAGTGCGCCGGCAGCGGGGCGAATAATCTGATCATCTCCCATATTGCCAAGAAGAAATTTCCTTACATTGTTTCCAAAGACATCAAGCCGCTGGAAAAAACAGAGCGGCGCGGTTTGACCCGAAATATAAAAGCACTGGTCATTTGGAAGCTGTGTGGCTTGCTGGTAAACAGTACGGATAATATTATCATTACGTTTTTCAGCGGCCTGGCGACGGTGGGACTGTCGTCCAATTACACCTTGCTTTCAAATACCTTAAATTCGCTTTTAAATCAGTTATTTAACGGCATTACAGCGAGTGTCGGAAATCTCAACGCCATCGAATCCGGTGAGAAGAAGCTGAAGATCTTCAATGTTATCAATCTGGCCAATTTCTGGCTCTTCGGCTGGGCATCCATCGGAATCTTTGTGGTATCGTCGGATATCGTCCGGCTGATGTTCGGTGAAAGCTATGTGCTGCCGATGGAGATCCCCTTCGTCATCGCCCTGAATTTCTATATGGTTGGCATGCAGAACGCTGTCTGGACCTATAAGAACACCATGGGCCTGTTCCGGCAGGGCCGGTATCTGCTGATCCTGACGGCGGCCATCAATCTGGTCTGCTCCCTGTGGATGGGTAAGATGTGGGGCCTGTTCGGCATTCTGTTCGCAACAGCGATCTCCAGGGCCTGCACAAATACATGGTATGATCCATATGTGGTATTCAAGTATGGCTTGGGAGAAAAGGGATCTGTTTATTTCAAAAGATATGGCATCTTTGCCGTGCTACTGATCCTAACAGGCGGAGCTTGCTATTATCTGTGCTCGTTTGTGCAGTTCTCTCCGCTTGTGAATGTTGTTGTGAAGGTTCTGATCTGCTGCATAGTACCGAATGCAGTGTTCCTGCTGTGCTTCCACCGCATGGAAGAGTTCCAGTATTATAAGCGCTTGCTATTGTCTTTTGCAGGAAAGATAAGAAAATAATGACACATTGATTGGATATTCTCCAGTGACCCTAGAGTTATTGGCCAACAGGAAACAGAATGTGAATGGGATCATTTTGACCGTGCTGTCTTTCCGCGCGTGTCTTCTCTTTGGCGTCAGTATATTCAAATGCATGTAATATGCTGGGATAATACTTTATTTGCCGCGGATTCTGTTTTTCTATGCTGAAGCGGTTGGGCAGGAAAAAGAGTGGCCGGAGAAATACCGAATCCTGCAATACAATGCACTGTCGGACAGAGAAGCTCTCTGTTCAATGTTCTCTGCTAATTAAGGAGTATTCGGATGAAAAAAGTAATGTTAGTTTTTGGAACGCGGCCGGAGGCCATCAAAATGTGTCCGCTGGTCAACGAATTTAAGACCCGGGACAATATTGAGACCATTGTCTGTGTTACCGGTCAGCATCGACAGATGCTGGATCAGGTGCTTAAGGCTTTCAATGTGGTGCCGGACTATGACCTGTCCATCATGAAGGACAAGCAGACCCTGTTCGACATCACTACAAATATCCTGAACCGGATCAAGGAAGTGCTGGAACAGGTAAAGCCCGATGTGGTGCTGGTTCACGGCGATACTTCCACCACCTTTGTGACCGCACTGGCCTGCTTCTATCTGCAGATCCCTGTGGGCCATGTGGAAGCAGGTCTGAGAACATACAATATTTATAGCCCCTATCCTGAGGAATTCAACCGTCAGGCTGTGGGCATCATCAGCCAGTACAATTTTGCGCCCACGGAGCTTTCAAAGCAGAATCTGCTGAATGAAGGTAGGAAGGCTGAGAACATCTATGTTACCGGCAATACTGCCATCGATGCTCTGAAAACCACCGTCCGGACCGATTACACCCATCCCCAGCTGGAATGGGCAACGGGCAGCCGCCTGATCATGATTACGGCCCATCGCCGTGAAAATCTGGGTGAGCCCATGAAGAACATGTTCCGGGCTATTCGCCGGGTCATGGACGAGCATCCCGATGTGAAGGCCATCTATCCCATCCACATGAATCCCGTTGTGCGTCAGACCGCCGACGAAATTCTGGGCGGTGAGGAACGAATCCGCATTATCGAGCCTCTGGAGGTCCTGGACTTCCATAATTTTCTGGCCAGCAGCTATATGATCCTCACTGACTCCGGCGGCATCCAGGAGGAAGCACCGTCTTTGGGCAAGCCTGTTCTGGTCATGCGTGACACCACGGAACGCCCGGAAGGCATCGCCGCCGGTACGCTGAGGCTGGTGGGCACCGATGAAGATGTGATCTATCGGAACTTCAAGCTGTTGCTGGAAAACGCCGATGAGTATGCAAAGATGAGCAACGCAAGCAATCCCTATGGTGACGGCTTTGCATGTAAGCGGATTGCGGATATTCTTGTAGAGAAATAATAAAGTGGAAAAGGCCCCAGGGCAAAGAGGTATGTAACCTTTGCTCTGGGGCTGCTTAATTGTTAGGTTTAATCGAGAGAAAAAATGTCACTGGACCTCGTGGGGGAAATGTCTGCCTTACGCTTTGCCGGAACCTCTGCCTGCAAAAATTGCGGTACTTCAATGAATCCGATGGAATCGCAGAAATAGGCTTTGTCCACGCCGTTTTCATGGAGTACGACCACATCACTGACGGACATGGATCGGGCACGATAGTCGGCAGGAAATTCCAGATTAAACTTGACGAACAGGCTTCCGAGAACCTCACCGATATTTTCTTTCCCGTCCGTAGAACCGAAATAAATCTTGTCATAGTAGGACTGCTCGATCTTGAACTTCAGTTTCTGAATGGAGGTTTATCCTAATGGATAACTATAGTTTGGCACACACCAAATGAAATTGCAAATATCATATCGTTTTTGCAATGGTATTTTCAATCACACATCGTTGTGTCAATTTTACCAAGGTAGTGTATCGGAGTTCGTCGAATTTCTTAAGGGGAAGAGCAGCCTAATGATCTACGACTGACACGCAAATCTCAAGTACAAGTATGGCAACCGACACTTTTGGTGCCGGGGATATTCCTGTAAAGAAACTGGTTGTTCAGACCGCCGATCTGAATGTGCGATTTGCTGTTTGCGAATAAGCAAGCGGACTTCGCAATATATACGAAGTCCGTTCAGCTATTCTGTTTAAGTATCAGGCCAAACTATGTTGCCTGCTTCTTCCGGAAACCTGGTTGGTGCGCAGCAAATTCTCAGTGTTCTTGCTTGCGCGAAGCACACCAGGCCAATGCACCCAGCAGGGTACCCAGAATGTTATGGATCACGTCATCCATCTCAGCAAGGCCCAGCGCGAAGCGGTATTGGCTGTACTCGATACCGATGCTTATCAGTGCGAAAACACAGGCTGTCATCGCTATCTTCCGGACCCTTCTCCACCGCTTTGGCAGTATCTCACATCCAAACAGGCCTGTGGGGTAAAAGAGCACCGCGTTCATGAAATTGGTTCTGTATATTTCTTTGGTGCCGCCGTTGAGGGCGGTATAGTAGGAGCGGAAGGGGATCAGAATGGGCTCGGATAGGTTTTCTCCTTCCGTTCGCTGCCCCAGAGTGCCGAAAAGGATTACTGAAATCCAGACCAGAAGCAGCAGGAGCGTCCCGGCTTTCCACCAGATGGTCTTTCCGCATCGATCCCGAAGGAAGAAAAATGCCGCGGTTGCCAGCAGAATGAGAATTACTGCATCTGCAATGGGCAGACAATAGAACCATAGAAACAGCTTGCGCATAGGCTCAGTCCAGAATTGCCCGAATGGTCTGCTCGACCACCAGCCTTTTGTCGAATTCCCGTTCCATTTTGACCCGGGCAGATTTGCCCATGGTATCCCGCTTTTCACGAGTGGTCTGGGCCATTTGGAGCATTTTCTCATACAGGTCGCCGGCGTCCTTCACCCGGCACAGGAGACCGGTCTCACCGTCAGTGACCGCTTCCTTGCAGCCATGGATATTGCTGGTGATCACCGGGCGGCCGATGGCCGCGGCTTCCAGAAGCACATTGCTCATGCCCTCGTGATAGCTGGGGAGCACGATGCAGTCGGCTCTGGCGTAGTAGGGCCGGGGCTCGGACTGGAAGCTGTGGAACACGGCGATGCCGTCGGAAACCAGGCTGTTGACCTCTGCTTCGTAGTTATCGTCGAAGAAGCCCACAAGATCCAGAACCACCTGGTCACCCAGCTCAGCATAGAGTCGACGCATGGCGGCGAACAGCTCGTCGATGCCCTTTTCTTTCATGATGCGGCCCAGGTACAGGAAATGCACGGCCTCATTTTCGGGATAAGGCATGCAGGGATACTCCTCCAGATTGATGCCGGCACCGGAAAGAACGGTAATCTTTTCTGCAGGAATGATCTTACGATCCAGAAATTCCCGGGCATTGCCCTGGTTTTCAAAGAACACGGTTTTCGCCTTCTGCAGAGCAGTTTTGTAGAGCACGGTGACAAACTGTGCCAGCCCCTTCCGCTGAAAAGCAGTTCCGAGGCCCTGAACATTGGCGCAGAAAGGAATTCCGGCCAGACTGCAGGCAAGACCCGCATAAATATTGGGCTTGATGGAATATGTAATCACCATGTCCGGGCGCTCCTGCTTCAGCAGACGCCGATATTCGAACAGAAGCTTCAGATCTGTTTGGGGATTGATGCCCCGGCGGTCCACCTTGGTATGAATACATCGCAGACCCATGGCCTGAAAGTTATCTTCATGACCAACGAAGGGCATGCTGAGTACCACTTCGTGGTCCCGTGCCAGTTCCTGGATCAGCTCCTTCCGGAACCGATAGAGCATATAGGAATGGTTGGTAATGATAAGGATCTTCACTTTTCCACCATCTCCTTCTCTTTCTTCATGGTGCCGGTGCCGCCTTCCACCACGCCATCATGGCGCAGGACCGCCAGAATGGTGCCGAAGAAGCACTTGCAGTCGAACAGAAAGCTCATCTTCTCCACGTATTCGCCGTCCAGCTTTGCCTTGACGGGAATCTCCAGTTCGTCGCGGCCGTTGATCTGGGCCCAGCCGGTGAGACCGGGGCGCACATCGTTGGCGCCGTACTTATCCCGCTCCTCGATCAGATCAAACTGATTCCACAGCGCGGGCCGGGGACCGATGATGCTCATTTTGCCGGTGAAGATGCTGAAGATTTGGGGCAGCTCGTCGATGGACAGCTTCCGGTAGATCTTGCCCACAGGGGTGATCCAGCGCTGGGGATCATTCAGCAGGTGCGTGGGCATATCCGAAGGGGTCTCGGTGTACATGCTGCGGAACTTGGGCATCATAAAGGTTTCCTTGTGCA
>CAZMHL010000015.1:0-19084 GCA_964566065.1 uncultured Eubacteriales bacterium | reverse complement strand
CATATTTTATTACGATATGTACACATAACAGAAAATGTTTATTTTCAAATATTGTAGGGGCGATTCACGAATCGCCCCTACGATACCATCGTTCTGTTATTGATAAAATGGTAGGATTTCTAAAAATGAATGCATCAAAAAAGACACATAACACGGATAACGAAAAAATATGGCAACGCTCATATCACGATCACATCATCCGTGGTGAAAAAGATTACCAAAAGATATGGAAATATATAGACACAAACCCATTGAAATGGGAATTAGATTGTTTTTACAATAACGAAAGGTCATAGCAAAATCGCTACGACCTTTTATTGTCCTTTAGAGTGTACCTCTTATGAGTTCTTTTTTATTATGGTATAAATTCCTTCGGGTTTATCTACAAGGAAATCCGCGTTTTCCGCTTTAAGCTCTTCCTTTGTGCCATAACCGTAGGTAACGCCTATACATTTAATGCCGTTTTCGTGAGCGCCTGATACGTCGTGACCCGTATCGCCCACCATTATTACTTCATCACCCGACTCTTCAATATTTTCAAGAACATAGGAAATAACGTCCGGCTTTTTTGAAATTCTGCCGTCAAAGGTTGCACCGAAAATGTTGTCAAAATATTTATCAAGCTCAAAATGTTCTAAAATGCGCTGAGCATAAGGCTGTGGCTTTGCAGTGCAGAGGGAAATTTTAAAGCCATCATTTTTCAGGCTTTCAAGCATTTTTTCAACACCGTCATACACTCTGTTTTCAAAAAGACCGGTATCCTGATAACGTTCTCTGTAATAAGCGGTTGCTTTATGGGCATCGTCTTCGCTTAATCCTGCATATTTCTGAAAAGCATATACAAGGGGAGGTCCCACAAAGGGTCTTAAGGTGTTTCTGTCGGTTATTTCCACGCCGAACTTTTTCATTGCATACATTACACAGTTTGAAATGCCTTCATAGGAATCCGTAAGGCAACCATCAAGGTCAAAAAGTATGTGTTTTATCATAATGCAAATCCTCCGTCAACCGTTATAATCTGCCCCGTAACAAAATCCGCATCCTCTAAAAAGAGCACCGCTTTTGCAACGTCTTCGGGTTTTCCGAGTCTGCCGAGAGGGGTTTCCTCGGACAATGCCCTTAAATCCTCCTCGCTGTAACAGGAGAGCATATCGGTTTTTATAACTCCCGGTGCAACGGCATTTACCCTTATGCCTGACGGTGCAAGCTCCTTTGCAAGTGCCTTTGTAAGAGTATTTACCCCGCCCTTTAAGGCAGAGTAAAGCACCTCGCAGGATGCCCCCTCATTTCCCCAGACGGAAGAAATGTTAATTATGCATCCGCTTTTCTGTTTTACCATAATTTCAGACACATATTTACACAGGTTAAACACCGCCCTGAAATTTACCGCCGTCATTTCTTCAAAACTTTCGTCGGTAACATCTGAAATTATGCCCGTATGGGAAATTCCCGCATTGTTCACAAGCAGGTCAATTTTTCCGTATTTTTCATAAACCTTCTGCACAAGAGCTTTTACCTGCTCATTGTCTTTAAGGTCACATTTCATAAAATCAATATCGGCACAGGGTTCTGTTTTGTTGTAAGTCCCCACAACCCCAAAGCCTTTTTCCTTAAAGGCTTTTGCAATTGCAAGACCCATTCCTTTTGACGCCCCCGTAACTAAAGCAACTTTCATTTTCACCGCTCCTTTGTCTATTTAATTATATACCATTTTTTTCTTATTGTAAACCTTGACATTGTTTTTAACAATGCTATAATTTTAGTGAAGAGTTAAAAGTTAAGAGAAAAAGGAGCTTATTATGTTGTTGGAAAAAATAAAATTAAGCGAAACTGCGGAGCTTACGGCTTACATTGCAGATGATACAGGATACAAAAGAGATGGTCTTTTAATTATACCCGGAGGGGGATACAACAATGTCTGCAAGGAAAGAGAGGGAGAGCCCGTTGCTCTTGCATTTTTGGGCAAAGGTGTCAACACTTTTGTTCTTGAGGCTTATGCTGTTGCGGAAAATGCAAAATTCCCTAATCCTTTAATTGATGCTTCCCTTGCAATGAAACACATTAAAGACAATGCGGACAAGTACGGCATTGACAAAGAAAGAGTTTTTGCCTGCGGTTTTTCAGCAGGCGGACACCTTTGTGCAAGCCTTGGTATTTTGTGGCACCTTGATGAAATTTATGAAAAAATCAAAATGGAAAAGGGTTACAACAAACCAAAGGGAATTATTCCCTGCTACCCTGTTGTAAGCGGAATTACGGATACACATTTAGGTTCCTTTCAGAATTTATGCGGTAAAGAAAGTCCCGCTTTTGCGGAGCTTGAAGCTGTGTCTGTTGAAACCTTTGTTGATGAAAATTCAGCTCCTGCATTTATTATGCACACCGCAAACGATGCGGTTGTTCCTGTTGACAACTCCCTTGTTCTTGCGGCGGCTTACAACAAGGCAAAGGTACCTTTTGCTCTTCACATTTTTCCCGACGCACCTCACGGAGTGGCTCTGGGAAACAAAATAACCGAATGCGGCAAAGAAGAATATGTAAAACCCGACATCGAACAATGGGTAGATATGGCTCTTTACTGGATGAAAGGGGTAAAATAAAATGCAGACACATTTGATTTTAAGATGGCCTCAGGGCAAACTCAAAGCAGTTACTTTCAGCTATGACGACGGTCAGGTTTTTGACAAAAGAACGGTTGAGGTTATGAACAAGTATGGAATCAAGGGAACCTTTAACCTTAACACAAGAGAATCCGACATCGGCAACCCAAACAGAGTTCAGCCAAGCGAATTCAAAGAGGTTTACAAAGGTCACGAAATTGCACTTCACGGCAAATTCCACGTTTCGGGAAAGCTTGTTCCCCCTGCGACCTTTGCCTATGATATGATTGAAAACAGAAAAAACCTTGAAGATATAACAGGCGAAATAATCTGCGGAATGGCTTATGCCAACGGCTCCTTTGATGATATGACAAAGCAGATTTTAAAGGACTGCGGAGTTAAGTATGCAAGAAGAGCCAACGCTTCAAAAAGCTTTGAAATTCCTACAGACTGGCTTGAGCTTGTACCAACCTGCCATCACGACAGAGAGGACTCTCTTGCCCTTGCTGACGAATTTCTTGCTCTTAAAGAAGGGGAAAATTGGAGAGCCTTTACCGCAAAACTCTTTTACCTTTGGGGACACTCCTATGAATTTGACAGAAAAAACAACTGGGAGCTTCTTGACGAGTTGTGCAAAAAGCTGGGCAGCCGTGACGATATCTGGTATGCCACAAATGTTGAAATTTACGATTACGTTCAGGCATTTAATAAGCTTGAATTCAACATTGACCTTACAAAGGTTTACAATCCCACAAATACAGACCTCTGGTTTAAAACACCGGCAGGTGTTTACAAAATCGGCGCAGGGGAAAGGATGGAGTTTTAAATGAGAAGAAGCATAATTATAAGATGGCCGGGCGGAAAATTAAAAGCTCTGACCTTAAGCTATGACGATGCACAGCGACACGATGAAAGAATGGTTGGCATTTTAGACAAGCACGGCATTAAATGCACATTTAACCTTAACAACCGTGACAACACCGATGATTTTTACATCCGGCCTGAAGAATACAACACTCTTTACAAAAACCACGAGGTTGCGGTTCACGGAAAAGATCACGTTTTTATGAAGCACACACCTCTCGGTGCCCTTGTTAATGAAATTATTGAAAACCGCCTTGCAATTGAAAGAGCAACGGGAAGAATTGTTCAGGGAATGGCATATCCTTACGGACCTTTCGACGAAAAGAGCGTTGAGGTTTTAAAAAGCTGCGGAATCAAATATTCAAGAACCACACCGAAAACTTATAAATTTGACCTTCCAAAGGACTGGTACGGCTGGGAAGCTACCTGTCACCATCAGGATGAAAACCTTTTTGAGCTTTGCGACAATTTCCTTGCCCTCAAGGAACCCGCAGAAAGCTGGGTAAGACTTGACGCACGGCTTTTCTGTATGTGGGGACATTCCTATGAATTCCACAGAAACAATAACTGGGAGCGTCTTGAAGAATTCTGCGAAAAAATGGGCGGACAGGATGATATCTGGTATGCAACCAATATGGAAATTTACGATTATGTTCAGGCGTTCAACAGTCTTGAATTCAACACGAGATTAACAAAGGTTTACAATCCCGCATCAAAAGACATGTGGTTTAATGCAGACTGCGAGCCGATTCTTGTAAAAGCGGGAGAAACCATTGAATTTTAATTATGAAAATAAAAGAAGCAATTATTGTTGAGGGAAAGTACGACAAAATCAAGCTTGACTCAATACTTGAAGATACAGTTGTAATAAAAGTTGACGGTTTCGGCATTTTTAAGAACAAGGAAACCCTTGCCCTTATCAAAAAATACGCCGACGAGCGGGGAATTATCATTTTCACCGACTCGGACGGAGCGGGACTTGTTATACGAAACCACTTGAAAGGCTGTATTGATAAAAACAAAATAAAGCACGCTTACATTCCTGAAATTCACGGAAAAGAAAAGCGGAAAAAAACCGCATCAAAGGCGGGAATTTTAGGAGTTGAGGGTGTAACGCGAGAGATTATTGAAAAAGCTCTCACCGATGCCTGCTGTACACCTCTTGAAAAAGAGGAAAAAAGGCTTATTACAAAGACCGACCTTTTCGAGGACGGGCTTCTTGGCTCTGCGGGTTCAAAGGAAAAGAGGGAAAAACTCCTTAAAAAGCTTAATCTTCCCCAAAATCTCTCTTCAAATGCACTTCTTGAGGCGCTTAACAGCTTTTTAACCTATGAAGAATATAAAAATATCCTTTAATTATTAGAGTGGCTGTACCGGGGGATGTAAAAAAGTCCGGAACGCCAAAAGGCCGGAATAAGTATATATAAGGCTATATAAAACTTATAGTATTTATAACTAAATGCAGAAAACTCTCAAATTTGAGAGTTTTCTTTGTTTTTTAGTTCTTTTGGCTACGAACAAACCTCGCCTGACTCGCTGTACCATCGTACAGCTTCGGGTTTCCCAAAGCAAGGTAAACCTTGCTTTTGCCCGGTTTGTTCGTTTCGAATCATTTTTCCTATCCCCTGAAAAAGGGGCTGTCTCAATAAATCAAAACCCATGAATAATTATTCATCCTGTAGGGGACATTCACGAATGTCCCGCGGGCAAATCGTGATTTGCCCCTACGTGTTTGAATATTTATTTACAGAAAATGATTATTGAGACAGCCCCTTTTTCATAATATTTGTGTAACAAATACTTCATTTGTTCGTAAAAACAAACCTCATACGCAAAACGTACATCACTTGCAACTTGTTGCAAACATCGTTGTTGTATCCTTAAGGATACAACACATAAGGGGAGCTGGGTTTTATAAAGCATAACCCCTTTTGTATATTATATCGCTCCCGTGAGCTTTTCAAGCTTGCCGGGCGGATAACCCTCGTATTTTTTAAAGGTTCTTATAAAATTTGCATAATTATTAAATCCTGAAAGGGAGCAGGCTTCCTTTACGCTTTTTCCGAGATATAGAAACTTTTTCGCCTCGGCAATTTTTCTTAAGGTTATATAGCTTTTTAAAGTCATTCCCGTTTCCTCTTTGAAAAGCCGGGTAATGTAATCCTCGTTTATAAAAAGCTGTGCCGCAATTTCCCCGACGGTTATGCTTTTAAAACTTTTTTCAAGTTCAATAATTGCCCTGTCCGTATAGGAAATATCCTCGTTTAAGTATTCAGGGGCGGTGGGCTTTTCAAAAACACCCTTTAAAAAGGACATAATTTCAAGAAACTTTGAAAAATTCATAAGCTTGTCGCCGGTATTGTACTCCTTTATGAGCTTAACAAAGGTATTATGCTGACTTTCGGACAAATTCGCCTTTTTTATGCCCTCCTTAAGCCAGAGCATTGCATCCTTTTCGCACACATTTTCAACCGCACCGACCACATTTTCAGAAATGTTTATTATGCATCTTTCATACTTGCAGTTTCTCCTGACAATAACCTTGTGAGTCTGCACCTTTGGTACAATTATAAGGTCTTTTTCTTCGCATCTGTAAACGTTTCCGTTTACCATAAAGCCCTTTGCGCCATTGATATTATAATAAATTTCATAACTGCTGTGGAGATGAGGAACTTTAATGTACGGAAGCTCGTTTTTGTTGTGAAAAACGATTATGTCCTCACTCAGATCACGAAACTGTGTATTATTCATTTACATATACCGTCTTTCCGCCCACAATATTTCTTAAAATGTTGATATCTTTGTCAAAAATAACAACATCTGCATCAAAGCCTTTTGTTATTTCGCCTTTATTTTTGAGATTAATAATATCTGCGGGGGCTTTTGTTGCCATATACACCGCATCCTCAAGCGGAACCTCTGCTAAGTTTACCATATTTCTTACAAGTATGTCACAAAATGCAACACTTCCCGCAAAGGCTGTGCGGTCAGGGAGCTTTGCAACGCCGTCTTCAATTATTACATCAAGACCGTTACCCCTCTTTCCCAGCACCGACGGACCGTCAGGCATACCTGCACCGCGCATTGAGTCGGTAATAAGGGCAATTTTTTCAGGACCTTTTATTTTATAAACAAGCTTTAACAAATCTGCTGGCAGATGCACTCCGTCCGCAATTATTTCAACGCTCATTTCGTCGTTTAAATATGCCGCTTCAACAATCCCCGCATAACGGTAGGCATTTTTTCTGTGAACTATGCTTGTGCCGGAATAAAGGTGGGTAACGTGGGAGAATCCCCACTCAAAAGCTTTTTTTACCTGATCGCCGTCAGCATCGCTGTGACCGATACAAGGCAGACAGCCATGCTTTTTAAGAGTTTTTGCAAATTCCTCTGCACCCTTTCTTTCGGGGGCACCTGTCCACCTTAAAATTGCATCCGAGCAAGACAGAATTTCTTCATATTCCTCTTTGTCAAAATCCCTTATAAAGCGTTCCTCCTGTGCACCTTTCTGGGATGCCGCAAAATAAGGTCCTTCCAGATGAATTCCAGGCATATCTGCACCATCATATTTCATCTTTCTTATTTTTTCAAAGGTTTTTATGCATTCAACGGTACTTTCTCTGTCCGATGAGGTTATTGTGGGAATTATTGTTCCCGCACCGTGCTCTGCGTGAGCCTTTGCGATTTTAATAAAACCGTCCTCGTCGTTGTCAAGAAAATCCCAGTCTGCCGCACCGTGAGTGTGTATTTCCACAAAAGAGGGGGCAACAAAGCTGCCCTTTGCGTCAATTTCAACATCAAAAGGCAGCTTTTCGTTTGTTACATCAAGAATTTTTCCGTCTTTTATGTACACATCCGCCGATATAATCTTTCTGTCGGAAATAACCTTTCCGCCCGAAATTTTAGTAATCATTTTATATCATCCTTTATAAGCTCTGCGCTGTCGCTGTCGCAGTATAAAATTGCATTATCCTTGTTTCTTAAAATGCTTGCAGGACATTTTTCGGAAATTTCACCGAAAACTGTGTTTTTAACCGCATTTGCCTTTGTTTTTGCAGGAACAACGCAGAAGTTGTACTTTGCAGACACAAGAGCAGGAATTGTAAGGGTAAGGGCGTATTTTGGTACATGGTCAATTTTTTCAAAACAGCCATCGTTTACCTGCTGCATACGGCAAACATCGTCAAGGGTTACAACCTTAACCTTTCTTTTATCGTTAAAATCAGCCTCGTGAGGGTCGTTAAAGGCAATGTGTCCGTTTTCACCGATTCCCATACACACAATATCAACAGGATTTTCAACAAGAAGCTTTTCATATCTGTCAGCCTCCTGCTGTGCATCCTTTGCTCCCGCATTTATAAGATTTACACTCTTAAAAGGCTTTAAATCAAAAATATATCTCTTTAAGAAATTGCTGAAGCACTGAGGAGCGTTTTCGTCAAGACCGATATATTCGTCCATATGATAACCGTTGATTCTTTCCCATTCAATACCTTCCTCTTTACAAAGATGAAAAAGCATATCGTTCTGACTTGGTGCCGCCGCAAAAATCATATTGATTTCTTCTTTTTCCTTTAAAAGAGCTTTAATGCACTCTGCAACGTCCTTTGCAGAAGCCTTTCCCATTTCATCTCTTGTTTCGTAAATTTTAACGTCAAGTTTATCTTTTTTGAACTCCATAATTAACACCTTCAACTTAGATTATATGTATATATGCTCTCCCTGTGCCAGAGGAGCTGTCAAATCTTTGATTTGACTGAGGGTTGATTTTGCACCCGTCACTATTCCTTTTTTTCCATATTTATATGTCAATTATAACAAAGCACATTTTTTATTTCAAGACAAAAACATATTTGTGTCGCTTTTCGCAACACAAAAAAATGTCGGCTGCATATTATGTAAAGAGGTGTTTTTATGAACTACGTTCTCTTCTCCGCCGATAAAAGAATGCTGAAAATAAAAGAGTTGCTTGAGGCGGATGGACACAATGTACTTTTACATACACAGGATAATTATAAAAAGGGGGATGTTTTAATTCTGCCCGTTCCTATGACGGACGACAAAATCCACATTAAAGGAACGGATATAAAAATTTCCGACCTTGAGGACTTTGAAGGAAGAATTTTCGGCGGAATGGTTCCCGGATATTACCCTTTTATTAAAGATTACTTTAAGAGCGAAGAGGTGGAAATTGCAAACGCCGTTCCCACTGCGGAAGGTGCGATTGAGCTTGCAATAAAGGAAACGGACATTACTTTGTCCTCGGCAACGGCGCTTATTACCGGCTTTGGCAGAATTTCAAAAATTCTGTCTAAAATATTAAAAGGTTTTGACTGCAAAATTAAAATTGCCGCAAGAAAGGCCGACCAGCTTGCCTATATTAAAGCTCTCGGCTTTGAGCCTGTTGACATTTACAATATGCCCACAGACTGCGACATTGTTTTCAACACCGTTCCCGCCCTTGTTATAAACAAAAAATTTATAGACAGCATTAAAAAATCAACCCTTATAATAGACCTTGCATCAAAACCTGGCGGCTGCGACTTTGAGGAATGTGAAAAAAGAGGAATAAAGGCAATTCACGCCCTTTCTCTGCCCTCAAAATGTGCGCCCTCAACCGCAGGGGAAATTTTGTATAACAGTATTAAAAAGCTTTGATACAAAGAGGTGGTATTTACGCAGTTCAACAATATAACGGCGGGCTTTGCTTTTACAGGCTCCTTCTGTACCATTGAAAAGGTGCTTATTGAGCTTGAAAAGCTCGCTTTGAGAGATTTAAACATAATACCCATTTTTTCCGAAATGGTTTTTACTACAGACAACCGCTTTAACAATGCAGAAGAATTAAAAGAAAAAGTTGAAAAAATTACAAAAAACAAGGTTATATCAACAATAAAAGGAGCAGAGCCGATAGGTCCTAAAAATCTTCTTGATGCACTTATTATTGCACCCTGCACCGGAAATACAATGGCAAAAATAGCAAATTCAATAACTGATACCCCCGTAACAATGGCGGCAAAAGCAACATTAAGAAACAAAAGACCCGTCATTATTGCACCGTCAACAAATGACGGACTTTCAGGCTCGGCAAAGAATATAGGAGCTCTTTTAAATTCAAAAAATATATATTTTGTACCTTTCGGACAGGATGATCCGGTTAAAAAGGAAACCTCTATTGTCGCACATATGGATTTAATAATTCCTACCCTTGAGCTCGCCCTTTATAATACACAGATTCAGCCGATATTAAGATAAATATTACTCAAACTCCGTTCAGGCGGAGTTTGTTTTTCTTGTATAAAATTCCCGGAAAAGGTAATAATCATATCAGGTGATAAAAATGATTATTAACAAAGTTGAAATATGCGGCGTGAACACGTCAAAGCTGCCAACCCTTACGGACGGCGAAAAAAACGAGCTGTTAATAAAAATAAAAAACGGCGACGAAGAGGCAAGAAAAGTTTTTATCAATTCTAATCTCCGCCTTGTTCTTTCGGTAATTCAGAAATTTTCAGGCAGAGGGGAATATGCCGATGACCTTTTTCAGGTGGGATGCATAGGTCTTATTAAATCCATTGACAATTTCGACCTTTCGGTTGGCGTAAAATTTTCAACCTATGCTGTTCCTATGATTATCGGTGAAATAAGACGCTATTTGAGGGACTACAATGCAATCCGTGTTTCCCGCTCGGTGAAAGACCTTGCCTATAAGGCACTTTCTGCAAAAGAACAGTTTATGAAAAGGGAAAACAGAGAACCAACCGTTGCTGAAATCGCAAAATTGGTCGACTCTGACGAAAAGAGCGTTTTAAACGCCCTTGATGCCATACAAGACCCTGTTTCCCTTTTTGAACCTGTGTTTCATGACGGTGCCGACACGGTTTTTGTTATGGATCAGGTAAGTGACACCAAAAACCACGACGAGGCGTGGACAGATGATATAGCCATCCGCGAAGCCATAAAAAAGCTTAACGAAAGGGAAAGAAATATTGTAAATATGCGATTTTTTCAGGAAAAAACGCAAATGGAGGTTGCCAAAGAACTGGGTATCTCCCAGGCACAGGTCTCCCGCCTTGAAAAAAACGCCGTTGAACATATGAAAAAGTACATTTAACTCACTCCGTTCGTTTTAAATAATAAAGATTAATAACTTCACGATTTTAATGCAAAATCAAATATTCTGATAAAATCGGAAAACCTTGATACTCGCTTTGCTCGTATTAGTGAATAATTGATGTTGAAACTCTGCCGTGCAGAGTTTCTTTATTTAAAATATTCTTAAATTTAATTCGCAAAAAAGCGAATAACCATATTTTTATATACATATTAAAGAGATTTTATGTATTTAAAGGCAAATTTTAAAGAGAATACATTATTTTTTCTGGAATTACCCGATTTTTTCTTAATTCTTTAAAACAATTACGGATTTTTCGGGATTTTTATTTTTCGCAAATTTGCGACTTTTAAAAATCATATAAATAACAATCCAATCCGATACTCAATCACAGATTGCGGGCGGATGTCCCGGAACCTTGATATTTTTACAAAAAAGTTCCTTTTGCTGAGTGTCCGCAAGGACACTCAGCAAAAGGAACTTTTGTTTCAATTTGTTTTTGGAAGCTTAGTTAGCGAATCTTTTGATTTTCTTCGTAGTAGTCTTAACAAACTCTTCTTTTCTGATGTCAAAATCTGTAATTGCTTTGTATGGAGGCATTTTTGTATTTACTTCTTTAATTCTGCCGGCAATGTATTTTGTAAGGTCTTCGTCTGTATAGTCTTTACCTAAAACTTCTTCAGCGTAGGTTAAGTCAGGGAAGATGTGAGCTGCAACGATACTGTCGTTGCCTTTTTCGTCCTTTTTGCCGTAAACCATACATTCTGCCACAATATCTTCTTTTGAAAGATAGAGTTCAACTTCTTCAGGGAATACGTTTTTGCCGTTAGCTGTTATAATTACATATTTCTTTCTTCCCGTAATGTAGAAGAAACCGTCTTTTTCATAACCAAGGTCACCGGAGCAGAACCAGCCGTCTTTCATAACTTCGTTGGTTGCTTCCTCATTTTTGTAATAACCTTTCATTACGTTTTCGCCTCTGATGAGAATTTCACCGATGCCGTCTTCGTCAGGATTGTCAATTTTCATTTCTGACTCGGGGAGAGGCATACCGATTGAATCATCTCTGTAATACATATCTCTGTTTAAAGCGGCAATAGGAGCACATTCTGTAAGACCGTAGCCCTGGATTGATGTAATACCAAAGTTTCTGAAGCCCTGTGATACTTCAGGGTCAACCGCTGCAGCACCCATAACGAAGAGTCTTAATTCACCGCCAAGATTGTCAAGAACCTGCTTGAATATCTTTCTTCTTATATCAATGCCGACTTTTAAAAGTCCGTTACATACTTTACTCATTATCTTAATGAGATTTTCCTTACCCTGTTTTTTGATTGCTCTCATAATCTGACGGTACATACTTTCGCCGATGAGCGGAACTGCAAGAATAACTGTAGGATGACATTCCTGCATATTTTTAACAATATATTTAAGTCCCTGACAGAAAGCAATTGATGAACCTCTGTAAAGGGGTACAAGGAAACCGCAGGTACATTCATAGGTGTGATGGATAGGGAGAAGTGAGAAAAATCTGTCGGATTTCTTAATATCTACCATTGAACACATATTCATAAGATTGTTTGCAATATTTCTGTGAGAAAGCATAACACCTTTTGCTTTTCCTGTTGTACCTGATGTAAATAAAACGATGTCAATATCGTCTGCATCAACTGTTGTTTCAGCAAATAAGTCTTTTTCTTTCAGATATTCTTTACCTTCAAGAAGAATATTCTTCATATCAAGGTCCATATTTATTTTAAGACCGGGGAAGTTTTCAAATACGCCTTCGTTTTTCTTTCTTACTTTTTCAGAGAAAACAATGGCATCAACTTCAGCAAAGTCAATAATATACTGAATTTCATTCCCGGGAATTTCCTTATCCATAGGAACAACTGTTGCTACACCGCAAACTGTTGCAAGGTAAGTAACTGCCCATTCGTAGCGGTTTTCACCGATAACAGCAATTTTTTTACCTTCAAGACCTTTTTTAATAAAATATGTACCAAGAGCATGAACATCTTCTTCAAGTTCTTTATATTTTATTTCTCTGTAAGGTGATTTCATATCATCCTTTACAAGATAAGCAGTTCTGTCGGCAAATTTTGCAAAACTCTTATCAATCATATCTCTGATAGATGAAATGTCTTCTACCGGAGTGAACGGCGCTTTGCCGTAAATTCCTTTTCTTTTTACATTAAGTACTTTATCCATATTACACCTCAATTATTTTTTAAAATAATATCCGACTCCGCGTTTTGTCATTATGTACTTAGGTTCTGCAGCATTGTCTTCAATTTTTTCCCTTAATCTTCTTACGGTAACGTCAACCGTTCTTACATCACCGTAATACTCATATCCCCACACTTTTTCAAGTAATGTTTCACGTGAAACAATTTTGTCGGGCCTGTTAACAAGAAACATTAAAAGCTCAAATTCTCTCAATGTTATTTCCACAGGCTCGCCATTTTTAAGCACTTCATATTTATCGGTGTTAATAACAAGATTTCCTGCATTTATAACATTTTCTTCCTCTGTTACTGTTGTTTCCTCTTTTTTTTCAACACTTCTTCTTAAATTTGCTTTTACTCTTGCCATAAGTTCGCGTACACCAAAGGGCTTTGTTATGTAATCATCAGCACCAAGCTCAAGTCCGAGAACTTTGTCGATTTCTTCATCCCTTGCAGTTATCATAATAATCGGCACTGCGCTTGTTTCCCTCAGCTTTTTGCAAACCTCAAAGCCGTCCATTTCAGGAAGCATAACATCAAGGAGTATAAGATCCGGATTTTCAGACATTGCTTTAAAGTAACCCTCTTCGCCGTCGTATGCCTCTATAATTTCATATCCGTCTCTTTTCAAATTGAATGTGAGTATATCTACAATGGATTTTTCATCGTCTACAACAAGTATTTTTTTACTCATTTATATAAATCTCCTTTCTGATATAATTCACTCTGTAATTGTATCACATTTTAACAAATAAATCAACTAACTTATAATATATTAACGATTTTAACTTTTGATGCATCGATAAGTTCTTCAAGCTTCTTTTTAAAATAAACCTTGTGCATATTTTTAATGTTTTCATCCTTCGTATTTTTAAGTCCTATATATTCATTATCGATTTCTTCAACTCTTTCGTGGTCATTAAAGGCATAAAGAAGTGTTTTAAGACTGTTCCATTCATTGTCAATCTCAGTTATTCCGACATTTTCTATTAATTTTTTTGATTTTGCTTCAACATATTTCTGATATCCGAAAATTCCCGATATTAAAAATATTCCTATAATAAGTGAAATGTAAAAATTTTTCATTTATTTTTCCTTTCTCTGAATAAAATTGTCGTCTTTCCCGTCGGAGGTAAATAAGAACACATCTTTAACGTTGTATATTTTTTCTGCATAAAGCTTATCCTTAAGCCATTTTTCATTTTTGTTTATAATTGAAAGATTTTTAAAGTCAACCTCACCGTCTTTTATAATATTTCTCGGCAGGGTAGCTTTTGCACTTTTTTTGTTAATATCTTTTAAAGTCACAGGTTTATTTTCACTTTTCGGTACAATGGAAAGCTGACCGTTGGTTTCAAGTATTGCATATTCAACCTCTGATACCGACATATAACCGCTTGCCCTTAACTGTTCAAATAAATCATCAATATTTATTCTCATTTTTTTAAGCTCTTTTATTTCAACTTTTCCTTTGTTAATCAAAAGGCTGGGACTTCCGGTTACAAGCTTTCTTACAAAAATACTTTTTTGTGCAATAAATGAAACGGATATTTCTACAATCATAAGTACAAAAATAGGAATAATTCCGTTTGTAAGGGGATTTCCCGTAGACTGCATGGGAACAGTTGCAAGGTCGGACATCATCATTGCAAGCACCAGCTCACCGGGCTGCATTTCTCCAATCTGTTTTTTACCTATAAACCTGAAAATAAAAATAATCAGAAAATATAAAATTATTGTTCTTATAAACACTATCGCCATTTTTTTCACCCTTAATTATTATCTGCAAAAATTTTTTTAATATTTACTTTTATATAAATAAGTGGTAAAATGATAAATGGAGTGTTTATATAGAAAGGAAAAAAGTTATGTATAATACAGCTATTATCGGCGGCGGTATCGGCGGACTTATGGCGGCTTATCGCCTTAAAAAAAATAATCCCGATTCAAAAGTTATAATTTTTGACAGTGGTCACATGATTGACAAAAGAACTTGTCCCGCAAGTAAAAACAAAGGTTGCATTCATTGTAAAATATGCAGTATCACCAGCGGTTTTGCAGGTGCAGGAGCTTTTTCCGACGGAAAATTCAATTTAGGTACTGCTTACGGCGGAACACTTGGCGAAGTTATCGGTGACGACGTTGCAATGGAATACATAAATGAAGTTGACAATACTTTAAAACATTTTGCAGGTGATGATTATCCTCAGCTTTATCTTTCAAATGAAGAACTTAAGTTAAAGTGTCTTCAAAACAATTTAAGACTTCTTGATATGAATGTACGTCATCTCGGAACAGACAAAAATCTTCTTACAATGAAGCATTTAATTGAATGGCTTTATGAAAATAATGTTGAACTCATAGCTGATACATTTATACAAAAAATTGAGAAAAAAGGCGAAAATTACTCAATAATCGCAGAAAACAAAGAAATTGTACTTTCTGAAAATGTAATTATTGCAACCGGAAGAGGCGGAGCAAAGTTTGTTTCTGACTTCTGCAATGAGAATAATATAGAAATGTTTTCAAACTCTGTTGATATCGGTGTAAGAGTTGAAATGAAAGACATTATATGGAAAGAATTTTCCTCACAGATTTATGAACCCAAAATTCTTTACCGTACCAAAACCTTTGAGGACAGAACAAGAATGTTCTGCTTTAATCAGGGGGGTCTTGTTTCTGCAGAAAATAATCACGGAATTATCACAGCAAACGGACATTCTTATGCACAAAAAGAAAAAAAGACAGAAAACTGTAACTTTGCAATTTTATCTTCAATTCATTTTACAGAACCATTTAATAAACCTACTGAATATGCAGAAAATATAGCAAAAATGGCTAATATGATAGGAAACGGCAACGTTCTTGTTCAGCGATTTGGTGATTTAATAAGAGGAAGAAGAACAAACGAGCACAGACTTGGTCAGAATACGGTTATTCCAACTTTAAAGGCAACGGCAGGGGATTTGTCACTGGTAATTCCTCACAGAATGCTCACAAATATAATAGAAACAATTTATGCACTTGATAAAGTAGCACCCGGAACTGCAAATGACGATACTCTTTTATACGGCTGTGAAAATAAATATTATTCAATAAGACCTAAAACAAATAAAAACTTTGAATTAATTAAAGGTGTTTATTTAATAGGTGACGGAAGCGGCATAACAAGAGGTCTGAGTCAGGCAGGCGCAATGGGTATTTATGTGGCGGATAAGATAACAGAAAATTGTTAATAATGAATAATTGTGGTTCAAAAGTTTTTGTTATACTTCAAAAAAATCTTGTAAATTTTCAAAAAGTGTGATAAATAACAATTTGAGGAAACAACTACCTACACCTATGCTCCCGACGGAATGAGGCGTTCAAAAACTCACAACGGTGAAACAACAAAATTCTACTGGGACAGAGAATATATTTCCGCAGAAAGTGTAAATAATACCTTTGCTGCAAAGAACTACATCGGTGCACAAGGTATATTCGCAAGAGAAAACGGAAACAACACTGAGTATATGCTCAAAAACGGTCACGGTGATGTAACAAACATTCTTCAAAACGGCACGGTTTCAAACTGGTTCGACTACGACCCATACGGTAATCAGACAATGGGTAATACATCTAACCCGTTCAGATATTGTGGGGAGTATCAGGATTTGTGCAGTGGACTTATTTACCTGCGAAATAGGTACTATGATCCAAGTATTGGGCGATTTATTTCTGAGGATCCTGCAAGAGATGGATTGAATTGGTATGTATACGCTAACAACAACCCTATAAAATACATTGATCCAAGTGGATTGTATTATCTTGAAAAAGATAAGGATGGACAAGTGTACGCTGTAATTGAATCTGGCGATACGGCTTTATATCACAATAAAAGAATACTTAAAATAGAAAAAAAACAACCTTAAAGCTATGATTATGATGCTATTTTATAATACGTTACCAATTCAATTAGTAAGCAATGAAGAGGCGAGAAAGTTTGCAGAAAAAGTTATAAAATATGAACCACAAAATCGTATAGCAATACAATTTTTAGAAAGGTAAGCGTGACACGGGGACGTGCCGGTTTGTCACATAATTATTGACAATAAAAACACAAGGGGACGGCTTATGTTGTGCGAGATAAAGAACACAATATCTCCGTCCCCTTGTGTTCGTTAACTCTTAACTATTAACTAAAAAAGAGCCTTTCGGCTCTTTTCTATTCTTCAACTGTTTCTTCTATTTCTTCTGTTTCCTCTTCTTTAGAGGTTATTGCGATAGAAACAATCTTTTCACCGTTTGCGGTTTTCATAAGAGTTACACCCTGGGTTGCTCTTCCCATTACGCTGATGCCCGAAACTGCTGTTCTTATAATTGTTCCCTCTGATGTAATCATCATAAGGTCATCATTTTCTGCATCAATTTCCGCAGCCCCGGCAACAAGACCTGATTTTTCGGTAATTCTGTAGGTTTTAACACCTTTACCGCCTCTTGACTGAATCTTATATTCAGATACGGGAGTAATTTTTCCAAGTCCGTTTTCAGTAACAACAAGAAGATTTGCGTTTTCATCAACAACACAGGCACCAACAACGTAGTCTTCTCCCTCAAGCTTGATTGCTCTTACACCGTGTGCAAGTCTGCCCATTGAACGGATATTGTCTTCTTTAAATCTGATTGACTTACCATTTCTTGTAACAACTAAAACCTGGTTGTCGCCATCGGTCATTTTAACTGTCATAAGCTCGTCGTCATCATTTATTGATATAGCATAAATACCGCCTTTTCTGTTGGTTGAATATGCTTCAACGGAGGTTCTCTTAATAAGACCTCTCTTTGTTATCATTGTAAGATACTTTTCACCGTCAATTTCTGAAACCGGAATAATATTGTTAACCTTTTCACCGCTCATAAGAGGAATGACGTTAATCATCGGTGTACCTTTAGCCTGTCTGCTTGCAGCAGGAATTCTGTACGCCTTGATTTTGTACATTCTTCCGAAATTGGTGAACATAAGAAGATGGTCATGAGTTGAACAGGTAATGATTTTTTCCACAAAATCTTCTTCTTTTGTGGATAACGCAGAAATTCCCTTTCCCCCTCTTCTCTGACTTCTGTAAGTATCAGTTGTGAGTCTTTTTACATAGCCTACATTTGTAAGGGTAATAATAACCTCTTCTTCATCAATAAGATCTTCATAATCAACATCGTCAATTGCAGCTTCAATTGATGTAAGTCTGTCATCACCGTATTTTTCGGCAATTTCAAGAATTTCTTCTTTAATAAGTTCATAAAGTTTTTCTTCATTTTCAAGAAGCTCTCTGTATTCGCCGATTTTTTCTGTGAGAATATCATACTCTTCATCAATTTTGTTGCTGTTAAGCTTCTGCAGCTGTGAAAGCTTCATATCAAGAACACTCTGTGCCTGAATATCGGTAAATCCGAACTTTTCCATAAGCTTTTCTTTAGCGTCATCGTATGCACTTCTTATAACTGCAATAACTTCGTCAATATTTGCAAGAGCAATTCTTAAACCCTCTAAAATATGCTGTCTTGCAAGAGCCTTTTCAAGGTCAAATTTAATTCTTCTTCTTACTATTTCTTTCTGGAACTTAACATAATTTTCAAGAATAGATTTAAGACCGAGAACTTCAGGCTTTCCGTCAACAATTGCAAGCATATTTATTGAATAGCTGTCCTGAAGTCTTGTAAATTTAAACAAGTGATTAAGAACAACCTGCGGATTTGCATCTCTTTTAATATCAATAACAATTTTTATGCCTACACGGTCTGAAGATAAATCTCTGATGTCTGAAATACCTTCAACTCTCTTATCTTTAACAAGGTCGGCAATTGATTTAACAAGCTCTCTTTTGTTAACCTGATAAGGTATTTCCGTAATGTGAATTGCATATCTGTCATTCTTTGTTTCAACAATCTCGGTTTTTGCTCTTATAATAATTCTTCCGCGGCCTGTTTCATAAGCCTGTCTTATTCCGTTTCTTCCCATAATGGAGGCTTTTGTAGGAAAGTCAGGACCTTTAACGTGCTCCATAAGCTCGTCAACAGTAATATCGGGATTATCAATAAGTGCAACAGCACCGTTAATAACTTCTCTTAAGTTGTGAGAAGGTATATTTGTTGCCATACCTACCGCAATACCTGAACATCCGTTAATTAAAAGGGTTGGTATTCGTGTGGGAAGAACAACAGGTTCTTTTCTTTTTTCGTCAAAGTTAGGAATAAAGTCAACGTGATCTTTATCAATATTTTCAAGAAGAACGTTTGCAATT
>CAZMHL010000014.1:0-19683 GCA_964566065.1 uncultured Eubacteriales bacterium | reverse complement strand
TATGACACCAGAAGAAATATCCCAGAAAATGGATGTTCCTCTCAAGTTTGTAAATAATTGTATAAAATAATTTTTAATTTGATATATATGGG
Source organism: uncultured Eubacteriales bacterium (assembly GCA_964566065.1). Lineage (GTDB taxonomy): Bacteria > Bacillota > Clostridia > RGIG6154 > RGIG6154 > CAZMHL01. Next base: position 19,591 of record CAZMHL010000014.1, on the reverse strand, counting down.
TAAAGTAATCAATGTACTTTACCCATTTTCTTTATGCTAAAATCAATTTCTTTGCAAAATCTCAAAAAAAAATTATTCCACAGAAAATAAAGTTATAGGCTTTTGTACAATAAGTTGATTTTTGACAAAATTTGTGATAAACTATAAATTAGTTTTTGTTCTTAAATCCATTTATAATCCGAAAGGGATGTACAGATTGATAAAATTCAACAAAAAAGTTCAGTTCATTAAGGTGATGGATAACGAAAAACATAAATACGAAAGAGTGGCATATTTCTTTATTGCCCCTTTTGTTTTGTTGTTCGCTCTTGAAATAATGCACCTTACATATCCGGGTTCATTAAAGGATTCCTTTTCTGTGTTTTATCCGGTTAAGATGCTTATAACATATTTATTTCTTCTGGCAACACAGTGGTTTTTGTATGGTATTACTTTCGGAAATGACTTTGCGGCAAATGTAATAAACTCAATATTTTTCTTCCTTTTAGGTTATGCAAATGAGGCTTTGGCAAAAATTACGGGTGATCCGCTTTTGCCTACAGACTTTTTGCTTATAGGACAGATTAAAGAAATTGCAGGTTTTGCAAAAATACCTGTTTATCCGTCAATGATAGTAGCATTAGCTGTTATTATATATTCTCTTAAATATCATAAGATGATCTGTAACAGAACTGAAAAGTTTTTAAAAGCCGGATTTAAAATTCCTGTTTGCATTGTGGGAATTGTTGCTTTTGCTTTTTCATCGTACTATATGTGCATTGATTACAATTTCAGACATCGTACTTTAGGTAAAATAGGAGTGGAAACAAGGGCGTTTAATCCCATAGAAGATTATAATGCAAACGGACTTATACTTACGTTTTTCCCAAGAATCGGTGAGGCCATAATCACTGCACCTGAAGTTTATACTCAGGAAGCAATGGTTAAAATTGAAGAGGAGTACTCTGATATGGTTGTGCCGGTAGATGAAGATAAGATTCAGCCGAATGTTATAATAATTCAGAATGAAGCATTCTGGGATCCTGCTCTTCTTGAAACGGTTCAGTTCAGCTCTGACCCTATGCCAAACATAAGAAGATTGAGTAAAAAATATCCGTCAGGCTATATGTTTTCATCTGTTTTTGCAGGCGGAACGTGTATGCCGGAGTTTGAATGTCTTACAGGAATGTCAACTGCATTTCTTAAAACATCAACTTATCCTTATATTCAGCATATTACTTCCAAAACCACTTCAACAGCATCCTTGTATAAGGATGCCGGATATTCAACTGTTGCAATTCACCCCTATAAAAAGAATTTCTACGGCAGATATACTGCATATCCGCTTATGGGCTTTGATGAATTTATAGGTGTTGATGATATGCAGGACAACACCAAACGCGGATGGTATGTGTCAGATGCTGCAGCTGTTGATGAAATTATTTATCAGTACGAAAATAAAAAGACAGACAGAATATTTGAGTTTTGCGTAACAATGCAGAACCATGGTGCCTATACGGGAGACAGATACGAAACCTTTGATATCGTTATAGGAGACAGTCCACTTAACGAAAAAGACAAAGGCGGTCTTATGGATTTCACCCAGGGTGTTTTTGATGCTGATAAAGAGTTTAACAGACTTGTAAATTACTTCGTTTCAGAAGAAGAACCCACAATTATTGTTATGTATGGCGACCATCTTCCTTTGCTCGGTACTGAGGGAAGCACATATATGGATACGGGTTTCATAGAGAAAAAAGAAATGTTTGAATACTACAAGTATCCTCAACTTTATCAGACACCGTATATTGTCTGGGCGAACTACGATATTTCAGATTTGGAATTACCAAAGTATATAAGTCCGGCAAATATCGGACTTTCCGTAATGAAGTATGCAAATATCGGTATGCCGTGGTATATGGAATTCATCAAAAAAATATATGACAAATATCCTGTGTTCCAGGGTGAGTATATAATGAATGAAAAGTTTGAATACCTTGAAGGAATTTATGAGGAAGACAGACCGGTGTTTGATGCATATAAGCTTATACAGTTTGATTTGATTGACGGTAAAAATTATATATTAGATAAAGAACAGTGAAAACTGTTCTTTTTTTTATGTCCTGAAAATAAATTTAACAGAGGTGAAAAAATGGAAAAAGGATATTTGGTGATTCAGACCACAACTACCGGTATGGTTTTTCCTGTAGTTGATTCTGCGGTTGATGTAAGAAATGGTGAACAAGAGTATAGTTTTATTACAGACCGAAGCGGCAAAACTCAAACCATAGAGATAGAAGCTCCGGATCCGATTTTTTCGACAGAACAGTCGGACGAAGATTCATATACTTCTCTTGATGTAACTGTAACCAAAGACGGATATTATACAATTATTGTAAGAAATGTTCAGGTGTTTCCAAAAGAAACCTCACTTCTTTATGTAAATATGATTCCTTTACCTGAAAACGAAACAGATAAAACGTTAGAGTACTTTTCAAATTCTCAAAATCTTTAAGGAGTTGTGTTAAATGGAAATAAAACCTGTAGAACCTGTTATACCTGAATTTATAACAATCCATCTCGGACCTCCCGATTCAAATGCACAGAATGTCACAATTCCCTTTGATGAATATATAAAAAATGTGGCATCGGGTGAAATTTATCCAACATGGAATGAAAGTGCCATAAGGGCAAATATTTATGCACAGATTTCTTTTGCTTTAAACAAGGTGTTTACTGAATATTACCGTTCAAGAGGGTATGATTTTGATATAACATCCACAACGGCTCTTGACCAGTCATTCAGTAACGGAAGAAACATTTTTCAGAATATATCAAGGATTGTTGACGAAATTTTTACCAGCTACATAAGAAGAGACGGTTTTCTTGAGCCTCTTGCCGCCCAATTCTGCAATGGGACTACGGTAACCTGTGACGGACTTTCTCAATGGGGGAGTCAGGAACTCGCAGAACAAGGGTATGTGCCTTATGAAATTCTGACTTATTACTACGGTGATGATATTAATATTGTCACAGATGTACCTATTCAGGATATTCCTGAATCATATCCAGGTTATCCTCTGCGGCTTGGAGACAGCGGATACTACGTTTCCTGGGCACAGAATCAGCTTAACAGAATTTCAGTGAACTATCCTGCGATTCCCAAAATAAATCCCGTGAACGGGTATTTTGATGAAAATATGAGAGATGCGGTAATAAGATTTCAGCAGGTTTTTAATCTTGCACAGGATGGAATAATCGGCAGAGACACCTGGTATAAGCTCGTATTTCTTTATGTAGGACTTTCAAGGCTTACCGAAATAAATTCCCAGGGTGTAATTCTTGAAAATATTCCGCGTCCGTATCCGCAGGGCGGAGCAACTGTTGTGCAGGTTGATAATAACGTTTCTCTGATACAGTATTATCTTGCAGTAATTTCTCTTGAGTATAATACAATTCCGTATATAAAGGTTACAGGGGAAATTAATGATGAAACGGTTAATGCAATAATACAGTTTCAGAAGCAGTTCAATCTTCCGCAGACAGGTGTGGTTGACGATCAGACATATCATGAAATGTACAGAGCTTACATTTCAATTGCGGACTATCTTCAGGTTCAGAGAGACTCAATCCCTATCGTCCGTGACAGATTTACGGGCAATATAAGAATTGGGAATTCGGGCGATGCGGTGAGAAATCTTCAGCAAAAAATAAATGCTATATCAGCTTACTTTGGATTGCCCACGGTAACTGCAACCGGATACTTCGGGTCAAAGACCGGATATGCCATAAGACAATTTCAGAAAAGTCATAATTTATCACAAACCGGAGAGATGGACCGACAGACCTATAACAGTATTGATGAGGAGTATAGGAGAATAGTCCCTGCTTTGGTTGTTAATTTTGACCAGTATCCGGGTTATGAACTTAGCCGCGGAATGGATGATTATACGCTTCACAATCAGTTTAAAACTCTTTCAACTCCTGTACGCAATGTACAGAGTATGTTAAGGCAAGGTGCTTTTAACAATAGCGTAATCCCCTTTGTTATCCCTGACGGATATTTTGGGGAACAGACGGAAAATGCAGTCAAAGCAGTACAGAGATTTTACGATATCAATGATGATGGAGTTGTTGATTTAGTAACCTTTGAAGCAATAAGAAATGAGTATGATAAATCAAAGTGAAAAAGTGGATAATTATAATTGTTGTTCTGTTTGCAGTAGTAGGAGTTCTGATAGGCAGAGCTTTTTCGGTGACTGCACCGGAAAAAAAGCAGGAAAAAATAAAAATTGAGGTTACTGAAACAAAAGATGAGAAAAAGTATATCAAGTGGGCTGAATTCAATGTTAGTAAAGATATGCTTGAAAAAGCATATAAATACGATGCGGAAACTAATGGTAAAAAGAACTGGATAAATCTTCTTGCTTATGCAACGGCAAAAAACTGGGGCAATATTGATAAAAGAAGTATTCAGTATGTGGATGAAGCTGCACTTGTTGACTTTGATACATGGGTAAATGATATGAAATATTTTGATTTTTATAAAGAAGTATACACCGCAGTACTTGGTGGTTTTGTTGGTGAAACAGATGACGGTTACGGTCTTTGTGTTTTCAGTCCTGTAGCAAAAAATTTTTATTTTTCTCATTATGATGATTTTGGCGATTCAAGAAGCTATGGCTATAAAAGGACTCATCTGGGCAATGATTTGCTTGGTTCGGTGGGTACACCTGTAATATGTGTGGAGAGCGGAACAATCGAGGCTCTGGGGTGGAATCAATATGGTGGATGGAGAATAGGGATAAGAAGCAATGACAAAAAAAGATATTACTATTACGCACATCTTCGTAAGAATCATCCATTCAACAAAAACCTGAAAGTCGGAGATGCTGTCAAAGCAGGCGATGTTATAGGTTATCTTGGTATGACGGGATACAGCGTAAAAGAAAATGTGAATAACATCGAGGTTCCGCATCTCCATTTCGGTATTCAGCTGATTTTTGATGAGTGTCAGAAAGACAGCAGTAATCAGATTTGGATAGATGTTTACGATATAATAAAATTTTTAGAAAAAAACAAAAGTGAGGTTATGTATGATGAAAAAAAGAAAGAGTATGTACGTGCAGATAATAAGAGCTAGAAGAGTTCTTGCTTTGTGTTTTGTTATTTTGATATCCTTTGCAGTAAGTTGTATTTTTAAAATCGCTGAAACGGATGCATCTATGGAAAAACGATTGCCGGTGCTTATGTATCACAGTATTTTAAATGATGATTCAAGGGCGGGGGATTATGTAATAACACCTGCAATGCTGGAGGAGGATTTTAAGAAAATAAATGAACTTGGTTATACAGCAGTAAACTGTACAGATTTAATTGATTTTGTGTACAACGGTAAAAAACTTCCTGAAAAACCGGTTATGATTACCTTTGACGACGGAAATTATAATAATTATACCTATGTTTATCCTTTACTTGAAAAGTACAATCTGAAATGTGTAATTTCGGTTGTAGGGGAGTTTACTGATATGTACTCGCAGGATAATGCTGTTATTAATGACAGATATTCATATCTTACCTACAACCGTATAAAAGAAATGGTACAAAACGGAAGAGTGGAAATAGGTAACCATACTTTTTATATGCACAATATGAATAACAGAAAGGGTGTTTTAAAAAGAAAAGGTGAGAACGAGGAAATATATAAAAACACCCTTATTTCCGATATTGAAAAACTTCAGGATACCCTGCAACAGAAATGCGGTGTAACACCGGTTGTTTTTACTTATCCATACGGTGCGGTAAACGACAGAGCGAAAAATATAGTAAAGGAACTTGGCTTTAAGGTTACACTGGGCTGTCAGGAAGGGATTAACTTCATAAGTAATCCCGAAAGTCTTCGCGATATAAAAAGATATAACCGCAGTTTTGATCTTGATATTGCTAAAATTCTAAATTGATATCTTTTTGTTCAAGAAGATAATTGATCTGTAATATGTAAAGAGCAAGTTCCGGATTTAATTTTTCGGCCTTTTCAAACAACTTGAAACGGTCAAAAATATTGAAAAGTTTTAAATCGGCAATATTGCATATATTCTTTAATTCAAGACAGAATTTGTTGGTTGAAATACTGCTTTTTTCAATGTATATGTCTGTCATAAATATTTCCGATAATATTTCATTTACATTTTTATGTCTTGATTTTTTTAATATGTAATCTAAAGTCTGAGGCGAATCAAGAAAAGATTCATTCTTTATGTTAAAAAAAGTAACAAATGAAAAAATATCACAGATTAACTGAGGTATCAGCATCTTTTTGTTGAGAAATATTATTTCGCATCTTTCAATATCCTTTTCATCTGTGTAGTTGAAATACTCCATTTCAGAAATTTCTTCACACAGACAGCAAGTGCGGTAGTCCGGTAAAATAATATTTTCTTTTATTTCATCTTTTGTAACAGAGAAAAGACTGTGTGAGTCTATGCACACGGGAAAAGGTGTTTCAAAAGAGAATGAAAGATTGTTTGCAAATAAAAGGTCAATCAACATTTTGTTTGTAAATTTTCTGCAATTCAGAGCACTTTGCAAAACGAAAGGATTTAATGCAAAAGACGGCGAAAGCTTTATGTCACATATATGATACGGATTACACTTGTCAGCAATGGTGTAATCTTCAAGAACACAGTTGGAAAAATTTCCATCCGGATATAGATTTTCACGTACGTTGAATTCATATTTATTAAATATAATATGATGACCCGGCGGGAGAAAAAATATGTTGTCGTAAACAGTTTCTCCTGATTTTAATGCGGGAGAAAGTGTGAAAAGCTTGTTGATGGATAAAGAGGTAAAGACCTTTTTGTTTTCCGGTATTTCAAAAAGAGAGTGAATGTTTGTTGAAAAATAAAGTGTTTGATCCGACAAAGTATAAAAAAGAGGCACACCTGATGACCCGTTCTCAAAAAACATAAATTCTTTTTTAATGAAATCGTATATTATTACAGAAAAATTTTCAGAAATAAATCCGGTGAAGGATCTTCCGTGTTTAATATAGAGCATAGCAACGCTTTTGCTGAGTTTTTCTGCGGTTGCAGTATTGCTTTTGCTTTTCCCGATAACAACACACAGAATATGAATGCTGTTGCATATATGTTCCGAATAATCTCCGTTATGTACAGATAGGGTTATCATGTCGCTGATCTCTATGCGCATTGAATCAGCACATATAAATTTTTCCATTTTGCTTATTGACGGTCGGGTTTCTGTCTGGTTGTAGGATATAATTCCGCAAACGCCATTCATAAAATCAAGCCTTTCTGCATACGAGCGTTGGTCTTTTATATCATAATATGTTTACGGTTTATTTTAGTGAAAAAGACCTGCTGAATAAAGTCAAGAGAAAATTTTAAAAATTTTCGACTTAAAAAACAGCATAACAAATAGACCGGCATAGAAATGTGTCGGTCTAAATTTTTGCAAAAATAATCCTAAGAGTTTGAATAAACTTGCAGGAATAGATACAGACGCCAACAAACTTTTAGATACCATTATTCCAACAATGAGTCACGAACTTACACATTGGATGGAAAAGAAATGTTTAATTCTCTTTCAGAGAATGAGCAGAAAACTTTAGTTGACAAGATTAAAGAAATCATTCAGAACATTAAAGATTGGGTGAGTGAAGCTCTTGGTCTGTATAAGTCAGACTCTTATGAAGCATCTGTTTTGAGAGAATATCAGGAAGAACTCAATAAAATTTCAAAGCTTTGGGATGAGATACTCGTTGAATCCAAAGAGGTTAATCAGGCTCTTGAAAAGAATGGTACGTTTAAGCATCAGGGAAGTGTTAATGGGGAAGTAAGATACGAAGAGAGACCGTTTGCAGAACAAGTTGATGAAGTTTTGGCAGGTACATTCGACAGAACAAATGCAGTTTATGTTGGAAAGTTACCAAAAATTCTTCAAGATGTTGGATTAGATGCAAACTTGCCAATGCTTACTACCGCAAAACATTTAAGAGATGCAAACAAACCGAAGAATGAAAAGAAACATCATCATGGGTTATCTGACACACAATTAAAACTTATTCCTTCTAAAATTGCCGAGCCTGTTATGATTATGGATTCTCTTGATAGCAATAGCAATAGTGTTGTAGTAACAGATATGCTTGATACTGACAAATCTCCTGTTATAGTTATTATAAAAGTTGATGGAAAAGGTACTTACAACAATGTTGAAATTACATCAAATTTCTTAACAGGGTATTATGGCAGAAATAAGTTTGCTAATTTTATTTCAAACAATGTAAATGCAAACACTTTCTTGTATATAAACAAAAAAAGAAGTCAACAATTATCCAACTCAGCCAAGGTACAATTCCTTGGGAAGTTAAATAATTATGACTTCAATACTATTATACGCAAAACAAGAGCAAATGTCAAGACAAAAATTTCCAATAAAGACTCAACCGGAAGAGAATTATCTGAAGGACAACAGGAATACTTTAAAGATTCTGCTGTTCGTGACGAGAATGGAAATCTTCTTGTTATGTATGCCTTCACAACATTTGAGCTTTTACACCATTCCTGAGCTTCTTCCTTTGTACTTGCAAAGTAAAAACCTTTACCGAGTCGGCTGTCACCCCCAATTACTTCCTGCTCTTTCGATGTCAAAAACACCTCATTTTAAACCTTTCTGTAATAAAGCCCTCTTGTAAAGTCTGTATTTATATATTTCTCGTTTTTGTAATTTTTGATTATTTCCTTTATTTCAGCAACACTTTCGATGGTGAATATAAAATCAAATCCCGATATTCCGGCGTTTTTGAAATCCTGTAATTTATCAGACAACATAAGCGGTTTTGAATTTAAAATTATATTTCTGTGAGGGGAGTGACACAGTACCGTGAAATTTTCGCCCATTCTGTCGGTGAGTGTGTAATAACCGTTAAAGTCTATGCATTTACCGGCGTTTTTAATAATGCAGTTTTCTGTTACCATAACCGGAAGTCTGCCATATACCGGAACAGATAGCGGTATAGGTTTCTTTATGTTTTTGATTACAGGCAGAGAACATTCAAATGATAAAGATGCTTCTTTTACACCGCATTCTTTAAGGTGTTCTGCATCATATGAGTTGAAGACATTAAGGGAAAAAGCGGTGTATGGGACTAATCCTGATTTTTTGGCAAGCTCAATTTGCGAAAGATTGCAGCATAAAATTTTTTCCGCTCCGGCATCTTGGGCATTTCTGATTGATTTTATGATTTCTTCTTTTTCGTCGTCAAATATAATTCTTGGCAGCTTTATTCCAATGTTTTTGAAAGATGTTTCCTTGTATTTTTCAACATCAACCCAAAGATGATTGCAGTCTGATGCAAATTTTTCTGCTTCATCAAAAGAGTAGTTGCCTTCAAAAATGAAATTAAAATAATTTTCACTTGTTTTAATGTTTTCAACTGTGTGAACATACGGATTAAACGGTTTTTCCTTAACTTTACAGATTTTTTGGCAAAGCAATTCCGCTGCTTCTCTTTTCAGACCATTTAAAGCGGATTTTGGAATGAATATGCTGTCTTTTATATTTCCTTTAACATTTTCAGCAACAAAAGGGTAGTTTCCGAGTTTTGAAAGCTGTGTTTCAGCTTCGGTTTCTGTAAGCGGAAGCTTTAATGAGGGTTGTGCAATACTCTGCCTGATTTCTGCGCCAAAATCCTTATATTTCATTTGAACAGAGCATTCTTCTGCAGAAAAATTGTAAGTTAAATTTACGGGAACTTTTTTGTCATCGTAAGCTTCCTTTTGAAGAGTGCGGGTGTTTTCCTTGTCTTTTTCGGTTCTTATACCAAACATTCTTTTTGACGGCATATTTTCAAAGTAAGCATTGGTAAACCCCTGCCTTGAAAAAAGACTTTCAAGATATTTTATCTCGTCAGCGCTTGCATCTCTTTTTTCATCAACAAGAGTTCGAAAAACTTTGGTAACGCCGTAAACGTAATCAGGAGATTTTAATCTGCCCTCTATTTTCAGTGAATGTATTTTTTTGCCAAGTATACTTTTAAATTTTTTTGCCATTGAAAGGTCTTTTAGGCTCAATTCGTAACCGTTTTTGTATGTCTGACGGCAGGGCTGTGCACATTTACCTCTGTTTCCGCTTCTCTGACCGATAACAGAAGACATATAGCACTGTCCGGAGTAACACATACAAAGTGCCCCGTGAATAAAAAGTTCAATTTCCAGAGGTGAATTTTTGCATATATAGTCAAGGTTTTTTTCATCAAGTTCTCTTGAAAGCACAACTCGGCTGAATCCTTGCTTACGGGCGTTTTCAATCCCTTCAAGGCTGTGAATTGTCATTTGTGTGCTTGCGTGTATTTCCGTTTCGGGTGAAATTTCTTTTATTACTTTAGCAAGACCGGGGCTTTGTATAATTAAAGCGTCAACGCCGGCTTTATTTATAAAATCAATGTATGGAATTATTTCTTTGATTTCAAGATCTGACACTACTGTATTGAGTGTAAGATATGTTTTCACATTTCTTAGGTGACAGTATTTTACCGCCTCTTTTATCTGTTCTTCGTCAAAGTTTTCAGCACTTTCTCTTGCATTGAATTTGCTTCCGCCAAAATATACGGCATCAGCACCTGCGCTGACAGCCGCTTTAAGGCTTTCAAACGAACCCGCAGGACTTAAAATTTCAAACATTGTATATTACTCCTTTGACACAGATTGATATGTGTATTATACTATAATCGTGTCTTTCTGTAAAGTATCAAACAGATTTCACAAATAATACACATTTGTGTTATATACTTTACAAAGGTAAATTTAAATATGGAGGGAAAATAGTGAAAAAACCCGATTTTAAAAATGCTTTAAGCAAAATTAAACTTCCGGAATTCATCAGAAAGCATAAAGTAATATCAATCATTATTGCAGTTGTACTGATTGCTATTATTGTTATGTCATTTGTGAGAGGACAGAAAAAAGAAACATCATCAATTACCGCAACTGATTTTCAGGTTGCCAAGGGTGATGTGAAAGTTGAAATTACAGGTTCCGGAACAATTGAAGCAAACGAACAGTATGAAATAACTTCTCTTGTAAAAGGTGATGTTATTGCCGATTATTTTGAAGAGGGTGATGTTCTTGAAGAAGATGCCGTTATGTACAGCATTGATGCTTCATCTATGGATAAATCTATAGACAAGCAACTGAATTCCGTGTCAAAGGCACAAACGTCTTATGAGAATGCCCTTGAAGATGTAGAAAATCTTACAGTTAAGGCACCTATTTCAGGAACTATTACAGAATTTAATGTAAAAAAAGGCGATGAACTTGGTAATAACACAACCATTGCTACAATTGTAGATAGTTCAAGGATGATTCTTAAAATCAATTTCAATGAGGTTGATGCTTCAAGTCTGTGGGAGGGCGCAAGTGCACAGGTAACCCTTTCGGGCTCATCATATTCACTTGAAGGAACCGTTACAAGTGTTGCAACAGGTTCAATTACATACAGAGGTGTTAAAGCTACTCCTGTAGAAATTACGGTTAATAATCCGGGAACAATAAAAGAAGGGGATAAAGCTGCGGCAGTTTCCTGTTCTGTGGCATGTCTTGATGAAGGAACATTTGAAGTGTTTGCATCAGAAACTGTAAAAGCAAATGTTTCAGGAGATGTGTCGGGCGTTTATGCAAAGCTTGGTGATAATGTTACAAGCGGAAGTACTTTGGTTACAATGACAAGTAAAAATCTGATTCAGAGCCTTGATAATGCAAGACTTTCACTTAAAGATGCACAGATAAGTCTTGATGATTTGTACGATAATCTTGATGACTATACAGTAAAAGCTCCTATAAGCGGAACTGTAATCAGCAAAAATGTTAAAAAAGGAGATAAGCTTGATAATACAAACTCTTCTACTACAATGGCAATAATTGCTGATATGTCGAGAATGTTGTTTACTATTTCTGTAGACGAACTTGATATTTCAAAAATTCAGGAAGGTCAGAGTGTAACAATCACCTGTGATGCTCTTGACGGTAAAACATTTACAGGTTATGTTGATGAAGTAAGCATCGTCGGAACTACAAGCAACAGTGTTACAACCTATCCTGTTACGGTAGTTGTTAATGAACCGGAAGGACTTATTCCGGGGATGAATGTAGATGCTTCTATTGCGATTGAAGAAAAAAGAGATGTTCTCACCGTTCCTATCAGTGCGATTCAGAGAGGTAATATAGTGTATGTCAAGGACAGTGATCTGAAAGCTGATCAGGAAAAGGCAGAACGTTCAAATAAGAAACATACAGAAGAAGGAAACAAAAATGAAACCAAACAGGAAAGCAGTCCTTATGAAGGATATACTCCGGTAAAAGTGGAAGTCGGATTAAGTAGCAGCGATGTTTCCGAAATAGTTTCAGGACTTTATGAGGGGCAGACAATTCTGGTTATATCAACTTCTTCTTCATCTGAAAATCAACAACAGCAACAGATGGGTATGATGGGTGGTATGACCGGCGGAATGCAAGGCGGAATGCAGGGCGGAATGCAGGGCAGTAACCGTACCGGCGGAATGCAAGGCGGAATGCAGGGTGGTAACCGTTCGGGCGGCGGTATGCCCGGAGGTGCCCGCTGATGATAGAACTGAAAGACATATATAAAATATACGGCGAAGGTGAAAATGAGGTCCGTGCCCTTGATGGTATTTCTCTTACAATAGAAAAAGGCGAGTTTGTTGCAATAGTGGGAAAGTCAGGTTCGGGTAAATCTACCTGTATGAATATAATCGGTTGTCTTGATGTTCCTACTTCAGGTACATATCATCTTAACGGAATTGATGTAAGTACAATGAAGGATGATGAACTTGCACAAATAAGAAATCAAATGCTTGGGTTTATATTTCAACAGTACAATCTTATTCCTAAGCTTACTATACTTGAAAATGTTGAGCTCCCCCTTGTGTATAGAGGTGTACCCGAAGCTGAAAGAACAGAGCGTGCACGAAAGGTGCTTGATATGGTAGGCTTAAAGGGTCGTGAGGATAAGTATCCGTCGCAACTTTCGGGAGGTCAGCAGCAGAGGGTTTCGATAGCGAGAGCACTTGCAGGCGAACCGTCGCTGATGCTTGCAGACGAACCAACCGGTGCACTTGACTCTAAAACCGGTAAAGAAGTACTTGATTTTTTGAAAGTTCTTAATGAACAGGGTAATACAATAGTTATGATCACTCACGATAATTCCATAGCAAGCGAAGCAAAAAGAATAGTCAGAGTGCATGACGGAAAAATCATTGAAGATGAAAGGATTGGGTAATATATGAATTTCAGACAATCGTTTTCTCTTGCAATTAAGAGTCTTGCAACAAGCAAAATGAGAGCCTTTCTGACAATGCTTGGTATTATCATCGGTGTTGGAGCGGTTATTATTCTTGTAAGTGTTGTAAACGGATATAAGCAGAGTATGGTAAATCAGTTTGAAAGTCTCGGCACTAACCTTATAACGGTTTCAATAAATTCAAGAGGAAGCAACAGAGAAGTCTCCGTTGACCAGATGTATGAATTTGCGGAGGAGAATTCTGACAAGATTACATATATTTCACCGACCGTAAGTATACAGGCATATCCTAAGATTGGAACTGAAGATTTGAGCAGCACGATGACAGGAGTAAGTGAAGAATATGACAAGCTTAAAGGTCTTGATATTACATCAGGCAGATTTCTTCAGTATATGGATATAAAACAGAGAAGTAAAAACTGTGTTGTCGGTTCATACATATCAAAGGAGTTCTTTGATGGGAACGCATTGGGGAACATTATAAAAATTAACGGAATTAATTTTACAATAGTAGGTGTCCTTGATGAAACAGCGGACAGTACCGAAAGTTCAACAGACGATTGTATATACGTACCATATTCCATCGCCAGAACTTTAAGTCGTTCGGGCAGAATAACTCAATACACGGTTTTTGCCGCAGATAACGAAGATATGGACGGAACAATAGAGCTTATCGAAAATTTCCTTTACGGGATTTTTTCCAGCGAAGATGCATACAGGGTTTCTTCTGTATCTCAGGTTCTTGATATGCTTGATGAACTTACAGGGCAGCTTACCTTAATTCTTGTTGCAATCGCAGGTATTTCTCTTATTGTAGGCGGTATCGGTATTATGAATATTATGATAGTATCTGTTACTGAAAGAACAAGAGAAATAGGTATAAGAAAATCAATTGGTGCGAAAAGACGCGATATAATGAGTCAGTTTGTGGTAGAGGCTGCCACAACTTCTGCGGTAGGTGGTGTCGTCGGAATAATATTCGGCATACTGGTGTCGTTGCTGGTTTGCCATCTGCTTGATGTTCCAAAGGTAATATCTGCCGGCTCGGTAGTAATTGCATTCTCGGTTTCGGCACTGATTGGAATAGTGTTTGGTTACTATCCCGCAAGCAAGGCAGCAAAACTTAATCCGATAGATGCATTAAGATATGATTAATGGAGGGAAATATGAAGAAACTAATTTCGATAGTACTTGTACTTCTGATGGTACTGTCTTTAACTGCTTTTTCTGCGTCGGCAGAAGAAAATCCGGGTGGCTCGGCAACTTACGTGGTACAGTTTCTGAAAAGCCTTAATATAGTTCATGGTGACGAAAACGGAAATATGAATTTTTATGATAATGTAACGAGAGCAGAATTTTCAAAAATGGCAATTGCATCATCAAGCTACAGAAATTCTGTTGCAGTTACATCAAATATTTCTCCGTTCCCGGATGTAAAATATACATACTGGGGTGCTTCGTACATAAAGACAGCGGTTGATGCGGGTTATATAAACGGATACCCTGATTCAACATTTAAACCTGAAAATAACGTTCTTCTTGAAGAGGGGGTTACAATTTGTCTTAAACTCCTCGGGTATACCGACAGCGATTTTCTGGGAATGTGGCCACAGGGACAGATGGCGAAAGCAAACGACCTGGAACTTTTAGATAATGTGTCTGTAAGCACGGGAGAAAGCATGAGAAGAATAGATGTTATGAATCTTATTTATAACACTTTGTCCTGTAAAACCAAATCCGGAGCTACTCTTGTGTCTTCGTTTAACTATACCTGTTACGAAGATACCGTACTTATTGCAACGTCAAACGAAGACCCGTCTGTTGCTTCAAATAAGATAGTAACATCAAACGGAACTTTCAACATAGACGATAATTTTGAT
Organism: uncultured Eubacteriales bacterium; assembly: GCA_964566065.1. Lineage (GTDB taxonomy): Bacteria > Bacillota > Clostridia > RGIG6154 > RGIG6154 > CAZMHL01. The sequence goes on along the minus strand of CAZMHL010000014.1, from coordinate 4,394 downwards.
AAAAGCTTGTCGGGCAGAAAAGGAACACTCATAGTTAAAAATGATTCGTCAAAAGGTAATGTTTTGTATTCTTTTGTTCCGCAGGAACAGAGGGTTGAAAGCTACACATTGAATACAATTATTGATAAAAGCCTTCTCGTTTACAGCGGAAACACCACTTCCACAATAACACTTGACACCGATACGGTTGTTTATTATAAGTCAGGCCAGAATACTCCCGAGTCAATCAAGAATCAGGTTTCTTTTGGAGATATTGTAAAGGTGTATAAAGATTCATACGGGAATGTTGATTATATAACAATGGGTTCAGGCTCAATGGACGGTCCGTATATTCTTACAACTGCTGAAACGGTATATAATCTTGGAGCGGATTCATCAACCAAGTACTACCGTGACGGCAGAAATGCTTCAGCATCAGATCTCCAGACCAATGATGTTGTTTATTTCTCTAAAGATATAAATGCGGTATGGGCGTATTCTGACAAAGTTGCAGGCGTATACGAAAGTGCTGCGCCAACAAAGGATAATATTCAGTCTATAACAGTTTCGGGAAAAACCTATGAAATTGAAACCGCAAAAGCATATGCAAAGCTTGTTACGGGCGGAGAATATAACTTCGGTGACAGTGTTGTGCTTCTTTTGGGCAAAAACGGTCAGGTGGCAGATGTTATTTCAACAGTTAATAATACAACATATGGCTATGTTACCAAAGCTTCTGTAAAGTCATATACCTATACATCGGGAGAAACATATACTTCCAATTACATTGAGGTAATGAGTGCTGATGGAAATGTATATGAGTACAAGGTGACTAAAGATTATTCTTCATATCTTTCATCACTTTGCAGTATAAAAGTTACAAACGGCGTAGCAACTTTAAATAAGTTGAATACAGGAAACAGCGGTATAACAGGTACTTTTACGTACAGTAATATGAAAATAGGAACAACGTCCCTTGCTGATAATGTAAAAATACTTGATATTGTGACGACTTCTTCGGACGAAACTCCGGCTGCAGTTACCGTGTATCCGCAGAGACTGGACGGATGTGTCATTTCTTCAAACGATATTCTTTACTATACGAAAAATGAAAACGGCAAAATTGATACACTTTTCCTTAATGACTGTACAGGCGATGCATATATCTATGGTATAGTTTCAGATGTTACTTTTAATACCGGAAGTAATTCCAAAAGACCTTCATCGTATACAATCTTTGCAGGTGGAAACACTTACACAACTAACATTGCAAAATCTTTTTCCGTAGGTGATGCGGTAAAAATATACGTTTCTTCAGGCAAGATTGAAAGAGCATACGAACTTATTGAAGTTTCCGATAAGATTACAGAAGTTGATTACACTTGTCTTAAAACATTGAAAGCAACTTATAAGTTCGCGGGAAATGTGAGTGTATACACGGAAACCCGAACGGGTGCAGAATCTCAGTATTATATCGGTGCATTGAGCGATATTAATGAGAACAGTACTGTAAAAGCATATTACACATCATCTGACGATAAACTTATAAGAGTTCTTGTTGTTAAAAATTAAATGAATAAAAATAAATCCCGATACTAAAAATAGTGTCGGGATTATTTTTTGACAGGAGAAGTTTAAATGATAAGAACAGATTTAGCATTGGAAGCCAGAGAGCTTTACCACGAAAATGCCGGCAGAGTTACAGAAATCGACGGAGTAAAAGCGACTGTAAATGAATATGACTCAATGACTGTAACTGTTGTTGAGGTGCTGAATGAACAAGGAGAGAAAGCAATAAACAAAAAAGTTGGTAAGTACGTTACCATAGAAGTTCCGGAGTTCAGGAATTTTTCGGGGATTTATTTTGAAGCACTTACCTTAAGACTTAAATCGGAACTGGAAAAGCTTCTTGGAAAAAAGTACAGTAATGTGCTTGTGGCAGGACTTGGTAACCATAGAATAACCCCGGACAGTATAGGTCCCAAAACGGTAGACAGCATTATAGTAACAAGACACCTTCACGAGTACGGCAAAAACTGTGTGGGAAAACTTGGTAAAATTTCTGCAATATCACCGGGTGTACTTGGAACAACGGGGATAGAATCTGCCGATATATTAAAAGGCGTATGCACAAAAATCAACCCTGACCTTGTTGTGCTGGTAGATGCGCTTGCATCAAGAAAAGCGTCCAGAGTCGCAACGACTGTTCAGCTTTCGACAGACGGACTTGCTCCGGGCTCTGGAATAGGAAATATGAGGAAAGAAATCAATAAGGATTTTCTTGGTTGCGACGTGGTTTCAATCGGTGTGCCGATGGTTATAAATACAGAAACGATAGCCTATGATTTGCTTTTGTCAATGGGAAATAAGACAGAGATTGAAGATATAAAAAAATTTCTCAATCACAACGATTCTTTTATTGTTGCTCCAAAAGAGGCAGACGTGTTGGCAGGGGAGATGAGTAAGGTAATATCTTCTGCAATTAATCTTGTGTTTCACGACATAGAGCTTGATGAGATTGATGGGTATATAAGCTGAATTTTTTTCATAAAATGTATTAATAAATACATTTCGGAGGAGACGATGAAGAAAAAGAATGTCAGCAATAAAATAACTGTCTTTTTTATGGCTCTGGTGGTTTGCTTCTTTTTGCTTAATCCGTCGTTTCTTTTGAAAGTGTATGAAATTGATGCGGCAAAAGAAATAAGAATCGCTTATGCGGGATATAAAATTAAAGATTTTTTGAGTGCGGAAAAAGAAGTGTTTAATTCCTATAAGGTTGAAGAGGATAAAGAACCCGGGCAAAAGGCAACGGTGGCAGAGAAAAAAGTTTTAAGTCAGGGAAATGTTAATTATAAAAACGTGGCAATAAATAATCTCACGGGTTATACTGTTGATATTCCGGAAATGATGAAAAATTACAGCCATATCACCAAAAAAGAAGATATGAGTATTCTTATTGTTCATACTCACGGAACAGAAGCATACGATTCAGAAAAGACTGCAAGAACTGAAGATATAAATAAAAATGTTGTTGCAGTCGGACAGGTTCTTGCAGATGAACTTGAAAAAAGGGGATACAATGTTTTGCATGATATAAAAATGCACGACAAACTGTCATATAACGGTTCATATACCAATTGCCTCAAAACCGTAAACTGGTATTTTGAGCATTATGATAACATAAAAATAATATTTGATGTACATAGGGATGCCATAGAGGAAAAAGACGGAACAAGAGTAAAACTGACTTATGAAAACGACGGCAAAAAATATGCACAGCTTATGCTTGTTTCCGGGAGCAACGAGGGAGGACTTGAACATGATGATTTTAAAGAGAACCTGAAGTTTGCCGTCTCTTTGCAGGGGGCGGTAAATTCTCTTTATGACGGTCTTATGCGTCCCATAGATTTCAGAAAAGAAAGGTTTAATCAGCATATGCTTGAAAATTATCTGATACTTGAGGTGGGTACTCACGGGAATTCCCTTGAGGAGGCGAAAAACTCAATGGTGATTTTCACTGATGCTCTTGACAGGTATCTTAATGAAAGTAATTAAATATCTTTTGCTTGCAACAATTTTAGTGTCGGCAATTGCATACGTTGACATTCAGGTAAATGCAATGTTTTCAGAACCAAAGCTTCTTATTTTTGAAAAACTTTGCGAGTCGGTTAAAAATGCACTGAAATAAAGTCTTTAGGTATGTTTTCAAATATACAAAAATTTTTATTGATTTTATACTCATTTTGGAATATAATATTATTTGAAATTATGACAAAATTTTACTGTTGGAGGAAATAAAATGGATAAAATTGTACGTCCTGAAACAATGGAAAGAATAACTACTCCGACTCTTGCAGAAGCTTTTATCGAAGAACAGGTAAAAGAAGTAAGAGAGCTTGTAGGCAATAAAAAAGTATTACTGGCACTTTCGGGTGGAGTTGACTCTTCTGTAGTTGCAGCTCTTCTTATTAAGGCTATTGGAAAGCAGCTTGTGTGTGTTCACGTAAATCATGGTCTTATGAGAAAAGGTGAAAGTGAACAGGTTATTAACGTTTTTGGTAAGGAACTCGATGCAAACCTCATTTATATTGATGCGACAGACAGATTCCTTGATAAGCTTGCTGGCGTTGCTGACCCTGAGAAAAAACGTAAAATAATCGGTGGCGAGTTTATCGAAGTGTTTAACGAAGAAGCAAGAAAGCTTGATGATATCGATTTCCTCGCACAGGGAACCATTTATCCTGATATTCTTGAAAGTGACGGCGTTAAGGCTCATCATAACGTTGGCGGACTTCCTGAAGATATGAAGTTTGAACTTGTTGAACCTGTTAAGCTTTTGTATAAAGACGAAGTAAGGGTTGTAGGAAGAGCCCTTGGCTTGCCTGCATCAATGGTTGACCGTCAGCCGTTCC